>CALMWA010000345.1 GCA_937873125.1 uncultured Actinomycetes bacterium
ATCGGACTTCCCCCGCACCTTCTTTAAAGTAAAGTCCGATCCCGGCGAGCCGGCCATCTCCTCGGAACAGGTTGCCGAATGCGTCCGCGAGGTGGAGAGGCGTCGCGAGGAAATGTACGCGGCACCTCTGGGAGATCCGTCTGCGCCGGGCGCTCTGGAGTTCCGGGTTCTGATGTTCGTGGAACGGCTGCTCTTAACGCAGCCGCTACGGGTACCCGGTCTCCAGTTGACCCTCCTAATCGAGTCGTGGGAACCCGTACAAAGATCGTTCGGACTCGGGGCAAGCGACGAAGTGGATCTCATCGTCGGCGTATTGCAGGACTGGCACTGGATCGGATCGCGAGACAGCATCGACCCCTCTTGGAGGGAAAGGAACGCGCGCAACCGTCCGGCCGTGCTGATGCACGCGCCGAGGGTCTTTGCCACAACCCCCGAGCGCGCGATCCGGCTGGCCCACGAGATGCGGGATCGGTTGCTGGAGCTTCTCGCGTTCCACAGGAACTCTTCGGGGGTTCCTTTCGCCACGGCCATACAACAGCTCGACGCCACCACCGGGCGCTACACCGACCTGCGCGTCTACCCGGAGGTCGAAATATACAAGGGCAACCTTGCGGGCGGCTTCCTCTCCGGCGAGGACCAGTCGGGCTTGCTGGCCGACTACAAAGCTATGCGCTCGGACCCATTCTTAAGCTTCGTCCTCTACCTGCACGCCGAGGCCCAGGCGGAGAAGGATCTGGACTTTGCCTACTTCCGGTACTGGAACCTACTTGAGACCGTCGCGTCAGAGCGCGTGGAGATGGGCACCCCGGTGACGGACTTCGCGGGTGAGCAAATCTTGAAGGCGGATGGAAAGCCCTTCGACACCGGCAGTGCCCGTGGCCGCGTCTACGAGCTAGTGAAGCGGGGCATACTGGACCACGATCAGAGCGAAGAAACCCATTACGAGGGTCGCGAGCTCTGCCTCGACCTGTGGGATGCTGTCCACGTCTGGTACGGGTTCCGCAACGCCACTGCCCACCACGGCGGTTTCAACCCCGACGATCCCAGGCAGCAGCAGCAGTCCTGGTACAAGGCGGCGGTGGAGGCCCAGCGGAAGGGTGCACACCCGAGCGGATACCGGAGCGATCCCTACTTCGGTTACTTGAAGGCAGTCACAGTTGATGTGGTCCGCTGGGTGCTCGAATCCGGGAGCGGTACCGGAATGCGCTTCTTGGAGTCGGGCGGAGACACCACGACCACCCGCAAGTGACGTACCCGCGTCTTCGGCGGCTAGAGAACCTACACTCGAATTCACCCGCACTCAAAATACTTTCAATATTTTCAGTAATTATTGAAATATATGAAACTTATAGTTAAACTGCGATTAGTGGTGACTCACAAGGAGGTGTTATGGACGAGGCCCGGCTGAAGTATTTAGAGGAGTTTGGGCTGATGTTCGGGCAGTTCGGGCTGCCGCGGATGTTGGGGCGGGTGTTGGGGGTGCTCATGATCTCGGACCCGCCGGAGCGGTCGGCGGAGGAGTTGGCGGAGGAGTTGGCGGCGAGCCGGGGTTCCATAAGCCAGACGACGCGCTCGCTCATCCAGATGGGTCTCGTGCAGCGGCGATCCAAACCGGGGGAGAGAAGGGATTACTTCCGCGTAAAGCCTGGGGCGTGGCACGAGATCATGCGCCGGGAGATGGAGGCGCTCGGCGCATTCCGCAAGACGGCGGAGCGGGGCCTCGAGTTGCTCGGCTCCGAAGATCCCGACGCCCGGCGCAGCCTGGAGGAGATGCGCGACTTCTACGTATATTGGGAGAGGGAGATGCCCGCCGTGCTGGAGCGGTGGGAGAAAGAGAGGGGCTGATGAGCCTGGCGATAGAGACCAGGGAGCTGACCAAGACCTACGGCCGCAAGGCGCGGGGCATAGAGAACGTGGACCTCCAGGTAGTGCCGGGCGAAGTATTCGGTTTCCTCGGGCCGAACGGGGCGGGCAAGACCACCACGATCCGGGTGCTGCTGGACTTCCTGCACCCGACACGAGGAGAGGCGCGGGTCTTCGGCATGGACAGCCGGAAAGAGAGCGTGGAGATTCGGGCGCGGGTCGGTAACCTGCCGGGTGAATTCGCGCTGGAGGACAAGATGACCGGGGAGGGTATGCTCCGCTTCTTCGCCCGATTGCGAGGGGTCAAGGATCTTGGCTACGCGCGAGAGTTGGCCGAGCGGCTGGACGCGGACCTGGAGCGGCCGATGCGGAGACTATCGCGGGGGAACAAGCAGAAGATCGGACTAATACAGGCCATGTTTCACCGGCCGCCCCTGCTGATCCTGGACGAGCCGACAGGCGGGCTGGACCCGCTGGTGCAGGAGGAGTTCTTGGAGATCGTACGAGAGGTCCGGTACGAGGGACGCACGGTCTTTTTCTCCTCGCACGTGCTCTCGGAGGTGGAGCGGGTGTGCGACCGGGTGGGCATAATCCGCGACGGCGAGCTGGTGAGCGTAGAGCCGACGGAGGCGATGATAGACAAGGCCTTCCGGCACGTAAAACTCACCTTCGCCGAGCCCGTGGACCCGAAGCCTTTCGAGGCGTTGCCAGGCGTGGAGAACTTCGGGACCGACGGGACTAACGTGTCCTTCACGCTGCACGAGGGGCTGGACGACGTGGTGAAGCTGGCAGCCCGCCACCGGCTCGTGAACCTGGAGTACGAGCGTCCGAGCCTGGAGGAGATCTTCCTGACCTTCTACGGCGGGAGCGGGGAAGGAGAGGAACGATGACCGTGCAGAAGACGCGGGGGCGCGCGAAGGTGCGGCACGCGGCGGAGCGGGGACCGCGAGGGACGCTCTTCGCGTTGGTCTCTCATCTGATGAGGCTGCAACTGAAGAGCGTCTTGATCTGGGGCTTCGCGATCGGGCTCTACAGCGCGGCGATGGCCGCCTCGTTCACCACGTTCGCGGGCGACGCGGATCAGCTCAACCAGCTCCTGGACGCCTACCCGGAGGGGATGCTGGACGCCTTCGGCATCACCGACTTGGGCCAGGTCGAGAACTACATGAACTCGCAGGTCTTCCTGCTTGCGCCGCTGGCACTGGCGTTCTTCACGATCCTGGCGCTTGCCGGAGCGCTGGCCGGCGCTGAGGAGCGCGGCGCGATAGACGTCCTGCTCGGCAACCCCCTGCCGCGCTGGCAGCTCGTTCTTGGCAACTTCCTGGCGACGGCGCTATCGCTCGCCGGCATAGTCGCCATCGTCGGCGCTCTCACCTGGGGTACGGCCGTGCTTATGGATATAGATCTCTCGCTGGAGGATACGGCAGCGGCGGTCTTTAACCTGTGGCCGATCTGCCTGTTCTTCGGGAGCGTGGCGCTGTTGTGCTCGGCGGCGTTCCATCGCCGGGCGCTCGCCGTCGCCATCCCGGCGTTCCTGCTCTTCGCGATGTACCTGCTGGACGTGATGGGTCGGGTCTCCGAAGACCTGGAATACCTGCAGCCTTACTCCGTCTTCTACTACTACGGCTCCGCCATAGAGGACGGCATCGACTGGGCGAACTTCGGCGGTGTGACGGCGGTGGCGGTCGTCTTCGCCCTGCTCGCGGTGCTGGTGTTTCGGCGGCGGGATATCTACACCTAGTCGTTCGTCCGGGTTCGCGGGGCGGGGGCGGCGGTTACAATAACCGTCGCCCATGGCCGAACGCGCGGACATAGACGACCGGAGCGCCGCCTTCCCGATGCTGGCACGCGGCCAGATCGAAGTCCTCAAGCGCTTCGGGGAGACGCGCCCGATAGGGGAGGGTGAGATCCTGTTCCGGGAGGGCGACGCCTCCTACGATTTCATCGTGATCCTGGAGGGACTCGTCGAGATCCAGGAGAACTTCCGGGGCGAGGCGCGTACCGTCGCCCGGCACGGGGCGGGCCGCTTCTTGGGCGAGATGAACATGTTCACCGGACAGGCCGTGTACCTGACGGCGCTGGTGAGGGAGCCGGGTGAGGCCATCTTCATACCGCCCGAGCGCCTCAAGGAGATCGTCGCGGAAGAGCCGGGCCTGAGCGAGTTGATCCTCCGCGCCTTCCTGATGCGGCGGATCATTCTCTCCGGGATGGGAACGGGGCTCAAGGTCGTGGGGTCGCGTTATTCGGAGGACACCTTGCGTCTACGGGAGTTCGCCACGCGCAACGGTATCCCGCACGCCTGGATCGACCTGGAGGAAGACGAGAGCGCCGAGGCGCTGCTGCGGGAGTTCGGCGTCGAGCCCGCCGAGACGCCAGTGGTGATCTGGCAGGGCACGGACGTGCTCCGCAACCCGACGAACGCGGACCTCTCCCGCGCTATCGGCCTCGGAGCAGCCGTCGTCCCGGAAGACACCTACGACCTGGTCGTGATCGGGGCTGGCCCGGCGGGGCTCGCCGCTTCGGTCTACGGCGCATCCGAGGGGCTTTCGACCATCACCCTCGACGCCGTCGCGCCGGGCGGGCAGGCCGGAACTTCGTCCAGGATCGAGAACTACCTCGGTTTCCCGGCGGGGCTCTCCGGCTCGGAGCTGACGAGCCGCGCCATGATCCAGGCCGACAAGTTCGGCGCGCGTCTCCCCGGCCCGCGCAAGGTCGTCGGCCTGCGCCGTGAGAACGGGCTCTACCGGGCCGCTCTCTCCGATGGCGAGGAGGTCGCCGGCCGAAGCGTCATAATCGCCACCGGCGCCCACTACCGCAGGCTCGACGTGCCGCGCCTGGAGTACTTTGAGGGCGTGAGCGTCTACTACGCCGCCACCGAGGTGGAGGCTCGAATGTGCGCGGGCTCCGAGGTCTTGGTCGTGGGCGGCGGCAACTCTGCCGGGCAGGCGGCCGTGTTCATGGCGGGACGCACGAGGAAGGTATACGTCCTGATCCGGAGCGGCGACCTGGCGAAGGGCATGTCCCGCTACCTGGTGAACCGCGTGGAGGAGACCCCGAACATCGAGGTCCTTACCCGCACCGAGGTGCGCGAGCTGCTCGGCGATGAGGACCTGGAGGGTGTCGTCGTGGAGGACAATCGCTCCGGGGAACGGCGCACGCTTGGCGCAAAGGCGGTCTTCGTGTTTATTGGGGCCGACGCTCACACGGACTGGCTGGATGGTGTCCTGGACCTGGATGAACGCGGCTTCGTGGTTACGGGGCCGACGCTCGGATCTTCGGGCGTCGCGTGGCCGCTCGCGCGCGACCCGTTCCTGTTGGAGACGAGCCTGCCCGGCGTGTTCGCGGCCGGCGACGCGCGCAGCAGCTCCGTCAAACGGGTGGCCTCCGCCGTCGGCGAGGGCTCGATGGCGGTGCGCTTCGTTCACCAATACCTGGCGGAGAGTCGTTCTGGGGCGGACGCTGGCTAAACGCCCTGTGCTAGAGTTCCAACCTGTATGGAACGCGACAGTATGGAGACGCTTCTGCTGAGGACGAAGGGCCTCGCGGTACTGCGCCGCGCCCTCGACTCGCCTGTTGCACGGGATCTGCTGGGACTTCTGGATCTGCTGCGCTCCGAACGTCCGGATCCGGATCAGGTAGCCGTCGTCTTCGGACGGCTGTGGGAAGAACTGGCCCTGGAGCCGGACCCTATCCTCCCGGATGCATGGCAGTCCCACCTCGTCGGGCGCATCCTGGACGACGAGAACGCCTTCAGCCTGGGGGCCGAGCGCGGAGAGACGAGCCCGGCGGTCCTGGAACAGGCGCGCCTGGACCTCCGCACGTTGCGAACGCTCTTCGACCTCGACGCCCGGACGCTGCTCGCCATGATCGAGGCCGCCGTCCCCAGCCTCACCAATATATGGATCCCCTGGACCGCCCCGGAGTCGGCCCTGGAGTCCGCCCGCCACACCATCGCCCGCAAGCTCGCCGCCGCCAAAGACTGGGGCTCGTGCGCGGAGCTGCTCGAAGGCTACTTCTCCCGCCACGGCGCGGGACTCTTCGGCGGCAACCGGGCCTTCCGCTGGAGAGAGGGACGTCTACGGCCGGTGCCGCAGCCGGACCCGGTGCGCCTCTCTGACCTCGTCGCCTACGACCGCGAGCGGGAGCCGCTGATAAAGAACACCGAACATTTCCTCTCCGGGCTGCCGGCGCAACACGCCTTGCTCTACGGCCTGCCCGGCACCGGCAAGTCCTCGACCGTCAAGGCTCTAGCCAACGAGTACGCAGACGCCGGGCTGCGGATCGTCGAGGTGGCAAAGGAGGATCTTTCGGAACTGCCGCGCGTGCTCGAGACGCTGCGCGGGCGCGGGCCACGGTTCATACTCTTCGTGGACGACCTCTCGTTCGAGGAACACGAGGTCGAGTACAAATCTCTCAAGGCGCTTCTCGAAGGCAGCGTCGAGGAGCCGCCGGAGAACGTCCGGCTCTATGCCACCTCCAACCGCCGCAACATCATTCGCGAGAGCTTCTCCGACCGGGACGACGGCTTCTCCGACGACGTCCACGTCCGCGACACCATGCAAGAGAAGCTCTCCCTCTCGGCTCGCTTCGGCCTGCGCCTCACCTTCCCCACGCCCGACCAGAGCCGCTACCTGGAGATAGTCACCGGGCTCGCACGGGAGCGGGGCATCGAGGTGCCGGAGGACACGCTGCGCGAGAGAGCGTTGCTGTGGGATCGCTGGCACGCCGGGCGTTCCGGCCGCACCGCGAGGCAGTTCGTGGACGAGCTGCAGGCCGAGACCTCCACCGGACACTAAAGCGTTTATCATAATAGTTGGGCCGGTGTACGGTAGCCGCAGTGCTCAAAGAAGCCCTGGGCATCCCCCCGTCACCGCCCCCCGTCACCGCGTCCAGTGCTCGGCCCATCGCCTCCATGAGCGCCTCGCGGGTACGCGCCCCGGTCTTCCTGAGCAGCGTCTCAAGAACTCGTCGCGCTCCGCCGCTCCCACCGATCTTTTTTCTGCGACGAGATGCCCACACCAGAAAGTGCTAGCGACTTCGACGGTGGGCATGCCGCGTTCTTTGGCTTCGACTATCTTTTTGCGCAGGTCCTCGGAGTAGGCGTTCATGCACCTATGGTGCGCCAAGCCCAACCTTATTGCAAACCGCTCTAGAAGTGCTACTCGCCGAGCGGATCTCCGCCGAGACCGCGAGGATCGTCGAGGAGAGGGTCAGGACGGCGTTCAAGGTCTCGAAGTTCGGCCCAGACGAGGTCCTGGGGCCGATGGACTCCAGGGAGGCGGCTGAGTTCTTCCTCCCCTACAACTTTTTTAGGGAGATCACCCCGAACCTGCTGCGCCACCACGTCACGGATCACCTATCTCCGGCGGGAGCTGCTAGCGTGGCTGGGAGAACGGTGAACGAAGTCGTTCGAGAAGTTCGAATCTAGCTAGGAAGGTCCTATCCGTTTCTAAAGAGGCAGTAGACGAGAAGCGAGCGGGGCAGGCTAGGGCCTTCTACCTCTGAGCAACATACGGTTAATATTTCGTATTATCTCATCCATCCGAGATCCATCGAGCCTACCCGTTCTTTCCACCAAGTCCCTCTTGTCTAGAGTAACCACCTGAGAGATGTTGACCACCGATCGCACGGGAAGATTTCCTTCTCCATCGGAGAGCGTAACGTTCCCGATAATTTTGCCCCGTTTTAGCTTTGATGTTAGTACGCATCCCACGACTGTCCTTATTTCAGATTTGTTCATGGTGTCGCTTTGGATGACAACCACGTAGTGGAAGAAGCCAGGCTCTGATCCTTTCGGCTCACCCAGGTCTACGTAGTAGATATCCCCCTGTCGAACCTCCAAGCCGTTAGTCTTCTAAGAGCTTGCGCGGATAGGCTCGCTACTTTTCGTATTTGGCGATTCTCCGAACGATCAAATCGGCTCCTCATTGC
>CALMWA010000346.1 GCA_937873125.1 uncultured Actinomycetes bacterium
CGTTCGTGGGCCATCTCCACGACCTCGCGCGTTACGCGCACGTTGTACTCGAAGTCCGCCGGGGTCTTGCCGTCCTCCATCAGGGAGCCGTCCATCATCACGCTCGTGAAGCCGAGGTCGATGGCGCTCTTGCAGGTCTCCGGGCCGTTGCCGTGGTCCTGGTGCAGTGCGACCGGGATGTCCGGGTAGACCTCGACGGCTGCGAGCATCAGATGGTAGAGAAAGCGGTCGTTGGCGTACTTACGGGCGCCGCGGCTGGCCTGGATGATCACCGGCGAGTTCGTCTCCTGGGCGGCTTCCATTATCGCCTGGATCTGCTCCAGGTTGTTGACGTTGAAAGCGCCTACGCCATAGCCGCCCTTCGCCGCCTCATCCAGAAGCTGGCGCATGCTCACCATTGCCATGAGATCTCCTCCTTGATGTCGTGTAAATTTAGGTGCTGACCAGCCCGGCGCTCTCAACCACCCGTGCGATACGGCCGCCCGGCTTGAGCACCAGGGACTCGGTCCAGTAGTGTCCGGCGTTTCGCCAGGGCTTCTTCAAAAAGTGTCCACCGCTAACGCCTGTCGCCACGAACATAATTTCGCCTCGGATGAGGTCAGGTAGCGTGAACACCTGGTCCATGTCGAAACCCGCCTCCTCTATCGTGGCCCTCTCCGCGTCGCTCTGCGGAGCCAGCCTGCCCTGCATATCTCCCCCGAGGATCCGGGCCGCGCTGGCCGCGATGACGCCTTCCGGGGTTCCTCCCACGCCCATCAGTACATCCACGCCGCTACCGGGCATTAGAGCTTCGAGAGCACCCCCGACATCCCCGTCCGGGTGCTCGACAACCGCGGCTCCGTAGTCCCGGATGCGAGACACGAAGTCTTCGTGACGATCCTTGTCGAGTACGAAGACGTGTATCTCGCCGAGATCCTTACCGAGAGCGTCGGCTATGCGTCGCAGATTCTCCTCGGGCTCCAGACGGATGTCCACGACTCCCTTCGCGGCGGCCCCGACCACCAGCTTGTCCATGTAGAATCCTGGCCCCGGCGACCACATGGCGTCCCGTTCGGCGACCGCGATGACAGCCACGGCTCCGGGGAGCCCTTTCGCCAAGTACCGGGTTCCCTCCAGTGGATCTACCGCGATCTCGTACCGCGGTTCGCCTCCGGCTCCCAGAGTCTCACCGTTGTACAGCATCGGCGCGTCGTCCTTCTCCCCCTCGCCGATGACGACAACGCCCTCGCCCGGCGCCGCATTCAATACCCGGCGCATGGCGTCCACGGCGGCTCCGTCCGCGGCCTTGCCGTCGCCCCGTCCGAACCACGGCTGCGCGGCGATCGCCGCCGCCTGCGTCGCCGCCAGAAGCGGCAGCGTCAGATGCTCTTCGAGCCGGCCTTCAACCGCGGCGCGATTGTCGGTATCAACCTCCATCTGCGCTATTCCCCTCCAACTCCGTAAACACGCGGCTCGCACGGAAATCCTCGGCCTCGATGGTCATGAGGTCTCTTTTGGTGAGGCCCTTGCCGCCTCCGGCGAAGAGTCGGTTAGCCTGCCGGAGCCGGGCACGTTCGAGCGCGTTGCGAACGCTGCGAGCGTTGGAGAAATTCGGCCGCTGCATCCGCAGCTCTATGTACTCCTTGAAGGTCTCCTCGGCCTCCGGGCTGAAGCGGTACTGCTGCTCCTCCATCATGAGCTTGGAGATATCGAGTAACTCCTCGGCCGAGTAGTCCGGGAAGTCCATGTGGTGGGCAATGCGCGAGTGCATTCCCGGGTTGTTCTGGAAGAACTGGTCCATCCGGTCCTTGTAACCGGCGAGAATGACCACCAAATCGTCCCGCTGGTTCTCCATGACCTGCAACAGGGTTTCTATGGCCTCCGAGCCGTAGTCCCGCTCGTTCTCGGGACGGTGCAGATAGTAGGCCTCGTCGATGAACAGCACGCCGCCCATCGCCTTCTTGAGGATCTCCTTGGTCTTCGGGGCGGTGTGTCCGATGTACTGCCCGACGAGCTGGTCGCGCGTCACCGTCACGAGGTGGCCCTTGCGGACGTACTCCAGACGGTGCAGGATCTCGGCCATCCGCATCGCCACGGTCGTCTTACCCGTGCCGGGGTTGCCGGTAAAGGACATATGCAGGCTCGGCACGGCGGCCGGTAGCCCGACGCCCGCCCGCACCCGGTCCACCAGCAGGAGCGCCGCCGTCTCCTTTATGCGGGTCTTGATCGGCTTGAGGCCGACCAGCTCCCGGTCGAGTTTGTCCAGGACCTCCTGGACGTTCGAATCGCGGAAGGCCTCCTCTATGTCGACGGGTGTATCGTCCGGGACGTGGGGGACGGGATCTGTTTGAGCCTGCTCCTCGGGCGCCGGCTCCTCCGGCCGGGCGTCGCCACCCGGCCGGCCGCCGAAGGAGTATGTCCGCTCAGTCTCCATACCTCTCGCCTTCCGGATTGCCGGTGACGGCATAACTCTCGATGGTGTAGCGGATCTGCCGCCCGTCGACCTCCTGGCGAACGAGGCGGAAGCCCGGCTCGCGCTCGGGGCGGTTGACGATGAACGAGAGCCTCAACGTCTCCCAGCCGCGGGTGGAGTCGAAGGCTCCCACCCGGATGTAGTGGTTCGGGTGGGCGTCGCGGCAAGCCTGCACCTCCTCCATGACGCCGACCGGATCGCGCAGGTCGAACATCGGAAGTCCCCACATCTCCCAGTAGGTGTTGCGCGGGTGCGGGTCGTCGGTGTACTCGACGTTTACCGCCCAGCCCTGATCCAGCGCGTACTCTATCTGCGCCTTTATCTGCTCGTCCGTTAACTCCGGCAAAAACGAGAACGTACCTTGAGTGACCTTCATGTCTCTGTCTCCTCTCCCCTACGAGCCCGGCGTTTCGGTGGGCACGTAGTCTCCGGTGTCGGTCGAGGCGTAGTCGAAGGTGATGTCCTTCCACAGGTCCAGCGCGACGCCCAGCGGGCTGCACCAGCGGGCGGCCTCCTGCAGGATCTCCGGTCCCTCGTTCATGATGTCCCGGCCCTCGTTACGGGCCTGTATCATGGCCTCGACCGCGACACGGTTGGCCGTGGCGCCCGCCTCGATGCCGTCCGGATGACCAATCGTTCCGCCGCCGAACTGCAGTATTACGTCCTCTCCCAGATAGTGCAGGAGCTGGTGCATCTGGCCGGCGTGGATGCCGCCCGAGGCGACCGGCATGACCTTCTTCAAGGACGCCCAGTCCTGGTCGAAGAAGATGCCCTGCTGGAGGTTCTTGTGCAGGTACGGCTCCCGCAACACGTCGTAGAAGCCCTGGACCATGTTCGGGTCGCCCTCCAGCTTGCCAACGACCGTGCCGGCGTGAATGTGATCTACACCCGCCATCCGCATCCATTTGCAGATTACCCGGAAGCTTATGCCGTGGGTCTTCTGGCGAGTGTAGGTTCCGTGCCCGGCGCGGTGGAGGTGCAGGATCATGTCGTTGTCGTAGCACCACTTAGCCATGCTCTGGATAGCGGTGTAGCCGACGATCAGGTCGATCATGATGATGACGCTCCCGAGCTCCTTGGCGAACTCGGCCCGTCTTATCATCTCCTCCATCGTCCCCGCCGTGACATTGAGGTAGTGCCCCTTGACCTCGCCCGTAGCCGCCGAGGCCCGGTTCACGGCCTCCATGCAATACAGATACCGCTCCCGCCACTTCATGAACGGCTGGCTGTTGATGTTCTCGTCGTCCTTGACGAAGTCCAGCCCACCCTTGAGCGCCTCGTAGACGACCCGTCCATAGTTGCGGGCCGAGAGCCCGAGCTTGGGCTTCGTGGTCGCCCCGAGGAGCGGACGCCCATACTTGTCGAGCCGCTCCCTCTCGGCCACGATGCCCGTCGCCGGTCCCTGAAAGGTCTTGAGGTAGGCCGGCGGGAAGTACATGTCCTCCAGCCGCAGCGACTTGAGCGCCTTGAAGCCGAAAACGTTGCCGATGATCGAAGCCGTAAGGTTGGCTATCGAGCCCTCCTCGAAGAGATCGTAGTCGTATGCTATGTAGGCGAAGTATTGTCCCTCGGCGCCCGGTACCGCATCTACCTTGTAGGCTTTCGCCCGGTAGAGGTCCGCCGCCGTCAGACGGTCCGTCCAGACCACGGTCCACGTCGCCGTCGAGGACTCGCCCGCGACAGCGGCCGCCGCCTCGATGGGATCCACGCCTTCCTGGGGAGAGATCCTGAACAGCGCGATGATGTCCGTCGGCTTCGGCTCGTAGTCAGCCTCCCAGTAACCCATCTTCGCGTAGGGAATGACGCCCGCCTTGTAGCGCTCCGCTCCCTTTAACGTCTCCGACACGACTCCTCCTAGGTTCCGCTTGTACGACTTAACCCAAATTCACCCTACACGAGCCCCTTGCATCGCACAAATCAAAAATTCGATGTGATACTTAGTAAAAAACCTATATACAACCTACTAATGCGGCTTCTGGAGGGTGTATGCTTGCGAGCATTACCGGAAACGATGACGTTATCGTCATCGTCTATGCAATGGGCGAGCGTTTTGGAGTGAGAGGCTTTGCCGGGCAGTTTTAGTTTGTGTCCCGCGTTCCAAAGTGCGGCATAAGGAGAACGCGGTGTGAACGGACGGAATGTTACGCGGGCGGGTGCTGACGCGGCTGCCGGTGGCGATCACGAAGCTAATCTTGAATCGGCCTTGACCTCACTCATACGGAGTCTTGATCCTGGTCTTATACACTTGCCGATATGATCGTATGGTAATATAGGCAAATAACCCACACCGGAGAAGAAAAAGGGAAAGAGATGGAGCAAATCGTCATAGTCGCTTCCAAAACGTGCAGTCATTACCCGCTGCTCGAGCAGGAGCTGCGGAAACTCGGGGTGGCCTGCGAGGTACGGTTCGTGGAGGAGAATCCGGATCTGATAGAGGAGTATGGCCTAGACCAGTCGCCCAATCTGGTAGTCGGCGACATGGTGGTATTTCGCGGACAGGCATCCCACCCGCTACCTTCCCCTTCCGAGCTGGAGGGGATCCTGAAAGATGCCGGCGTGTTCGTGGAGTTGAAGGCTCCCAGGGCCGAGAGCGGAACGTTCCGGGGGCAGGGGATGGCAACATCCATGAAGCGCGCCGAGAAAAGGACAACGCCTCAGGTTATCCCGCGACCGGTGCCGGGGGAGCCCGGTTTGGTGCAGGTGGACGTAACCTGGGGCACGGTTCAGCCGATGCGGGCGGCCGAAGGCGTGCGCACGGTTGGCGAGACCGAGGTGTTGCAGCACCTCGAGCGGGGGCTGACGGTGGTTGACAGCCGCAAGGGAGACGCCTACGGACACTCCACTATCCCCGGCGCGGTTAACGTCCCCTTCCCGGAGGCGGCGGCCCGCGCGGGCGAGTTGGACCAAGAGCACCCGACAATCTTCTTCTGCAACGGCCCCCAGTGCGGGCAGTCGCCAGCGGCTATCCGGACCCTGCTGGAGGCGGGCCACCCGGCGGAGAGGATCCTGTACTACCGAGGTGGTCTTCATGACTGGATCACGCTCGGTCTGCCCGTAACTCCCGGTAGTGTGTCACCCGCACAACCAGCATCGTAAAATATAGAGGTGTCGTTGGGAGACGGGAGAATTTTGAGGTGAGCGCCATGCCAACCAGAAGGAACCTGGGCCGCTACCAACAGGTCGCCTCGGTCTTGACTCGACACGGCTTCGGCTGGCTGCTCGCCGAGTTGGGGTTGCGAGACTTGCTGCCCCTCTCCCAGCGAGTGGGAAGAACTCGCGAAGAGGAGCCGAAAACACGGCCAGTCAGATTACGCCTGGCCTTCGAGGAACTTGGCACCGCCTTCATAAAGGTGGGCCAGCTTCTCAGCACGCGCTCAGATCTGCTCCCCCCGGCGTACATCGCCGAGCTCTCCAAACTCCAGGACGATACGCCCCCGGCGTCCTACGCGCAGGTTGCCGCCGTACTCGAGGCCGAGCTTGGCGCACCACCCGAGAAGGTCTTCGCCGAGTTCGACGAGAAGCCCCTGGCCTCGGCCTCCATCGGTCAGGTACATGCCGCCCGGCTGCATAGCGGGGAAGACGTGGTGGTCAAGGTACAGCGGCCGGGGGTAGAGGCGGCGGTGGAGCGGGATCTCGACGTGCTGCGCGAGGTCGCCGGGATGGCTGAGACCCATACTAGCTTCGGCCGCGAATACGGCGTTGTGGGCCTTGCGGATGAGTTCGCGTTCACCCTGCGGTGCGAGCTGAAATATCTCCGCGAGGGGCAGAACGCTGATCGTTTCCGCGAGGCCTTCGCCCAAGACCCAGTCCTCTACATCCCGCAAGTCTACTGGGACTACACTACGGACCGGGTGATCGTCCAGGAGCGGTTGCGGGGCATCAAGGCTGATGACCTTGCTGCGCTGAAGGAAGCGGGCATCGACCAGAAGAAGGTGGCCGCCGACAGCGTGCGCCTGACCCTGGAGCAGATGTTCGTCCACGGCTTCTTCCACGCCGACCCGCACCCCGGCAACTTTTTCGTCCAGGATAACGGCTGTATCGGCATGATGGACTTCGGGATGATCGGCTACCTCGACGAACCGCTGCAGGAGGGTCTCTCGCGCCTCTTCATGGCCCTCTTCAAAGGTGACACCGAGCGGATGATGGACGAGCTCCTGGCGATGGGGGCCGTCAAGGGTCGGATCGATCGGCCAGGCCTTAAACGGGACCTGGCCCACATGCTGATCTGCTACAAGGACCTTGCGGCGAAGGATCTGGCGGCCGCTCGTATCTTCAATGAGATAACCGGAATGGCCCGGCGCCACCACCTCGTCCTGTCGAGTGACCTGCTGCTGATGGCCCGGGTCATGGCGATCAGCGAGGGAGTGGGCACGCGGCTCGACCCCGATTTTCAATTCGTACCCTTCGCCACCCCCTACTTCAAGGACTTCTGGCTGCAGCGGCGCTCGCCGGAGCGGATCAGGGAGAAGCTTTCCGAGGGAAGCGTGGAGATGGCCGAACTTGGGCTGGAGCTGCCCCGCCACCTGAGGAGGTTCCTGACGCTGGCGGAGCGTGGCGAGCTCGGCGCGCAGGTCGAACTCAGGAATATGGACCGGATACTGTCCACGTTACAGGCGATGGCGAATCGCCTGGCGATGAGCATCCTGATGAGCGCGCTCATAGTTGGCTTGAGCTTGTTCTTGCACATGTTCGCCCCCGAGGGTACCGTCGGCTACGCTGGCTGGTTCTTCACCGCCTCGTTCATCGCGGCGGTAATCTTCGGGCTCTGGCTGTTACTCGGCTTCATGCGCTCCGGTCGCGGACCATAGTATTGCCGCGCGAAATCTGAGTGAATCTTGAATGAATCTTAACGCGAGTCATACGAAAGCTTGATGATGCTCTTCTACACTTCGAGACGTACAAAGAGATCCCGACGATAGTAATAAGGAGAGTGTGTCATGAACAACGTCAAGACGATACTCACGATAGCCGTGGTAGGGCTGCTGTTGCTGATCTTGATCTCCGTCTTCTCCGGCGGCGGCATGATGGGCGGAGTAGGCTCGATGATGGGCGGCGGGATCATGGGCGGCGGCGCGTTCGGGCTGCTGTTCATGTTGCTTTTCTGGGGGCTCCTCATAGCCGCCATCGTCGCGGTGATCGCCCTGATCGTGAACCAGGGCAGGCGCTAGGTGGATTCATCGAGCGCCTCCGGTATTTTCGGCGGCGTCTACAACTCCGTAACGTAGCTACAGAAATGTTTCGGGCGCGGCAGCTTCGGCGAAGGTTCCTGCTGAGGCTACGGGGACGTGTGCTGGACGTGGGTATAGGGACCGGCGGAAGTCTCTCACTCTACGCGCAGGCGAGCATCACGTCGGCGTGGCCCCAGACTAATCGATGCTCAGGAGAGCGGAGGTGCGAGCCCGCGAAGTCCCGCTTCCGGTGGGAACCGACCTTAGCCTCAGCCGAGGAGTTGCCCTTCGAGAGCGAAAGCTTCGACGCGGTCACGACAGCACTTGCCTTCTGTACCGTACCGGACGCGGAAGCCGCCGTGCGGCAGACGTGGCGGATGCTGCAGCCCGGTGGGCAATTCCGCCGGGCAAGTCCGCCTGTTGGAAGTATGTAAGGATGGAGAAGTCCGTCGCCGGGCTTCAGAAGCAGGCACCGCCACTCTGGAAGCTGAGTCGCCGACGGATGTCACCTCGATGGGGATACCCTGGCCGCCGTCCAAATAACGGGATTCGAGGTTTGAGCGGTTAGAGCAGCACCTAGACGGGATCGTGCTCGCGATCTTCACCCAGAAAGATCAGTAGTGCTCGACGCTAACGTCGCCCATAGCCCCGGTCCCTAATCGTTGTGTAAACTGCGGGTGCTTCGGCCGGTGTGGCCAGGCTCAACCACCCTAGATCAACCCCGTGCCATCCACACTCGCAACGAAATCGTAGGGCAAAAATGTAGAATCGTGCGTTCTATCTCTCCAGCGTCGTGCAAGCGCAACGGTACATTTAAATGCGCCTAACAGAACCGCTGGACATAGCGCCAACAGATCAACGCGCAACCGATGTCGAGGAACGCTTGGTGGATG
>CALMWA010000347.1 GCA_937873125.1 uncultured Actinomycetes bacterium
GCCGCGCCGCTCGCGCGTGCGGCGGACGTCTTCCTGGAACGAGGCTCGTTCCAGGCGCCAGAGGCGCGGCGTTACCTGGAAGCGTGCCGGGAGCACGGGCTCACGCTCCGGCTGCATGGGGATCAATTCTCCGAGCGAGGCGCAGTGCCGCTGGCGATAGACCTTGGTGCCCGAAGCATCGACCACCTGGAGCACACCGGCGACGCCGGCGCACGTATGCTCGCAAAGAGCGCCGTGGCGGCGGTTCTGCTACCGGCCTGCGCCCTGTTCCTGGATCTTCCGTTGCCTCCCGCGCGCTTGCTCACCGACGAGGGCGCAATCGTAGCGCTGGCGACGGACTTTAATCCCGGCAGTTCGTTCTGTGAGTCGCTGCCGCTGGTGATGAACCTCGCCTGCACACGCCTCAAGCTCTCTCCAGCCGAGGTGCTAACGGCCTGCACCGCCAACGCCGCCCACGCCCTCGGCCTGCAAGACGTCGGCCGGCTCGCGCCAGGATACAAAGCCGACGTGCTAGTCCTCGACACCCCCGATTGGCGCTACCTCGCCTACCACTTGGGTGGCGACCGCTTCGCGGCGAAGATAAAATCGGGACGGCTGACGGCAAGTTGCTAAGGCAGACTGCTAAACTAGCGCCATGCCCACCACCGTAAAGATAAGACCGGAGTTGATCACCACGCACCGGCTCAGGATCGAGATGTACGGACTAGAAGACGAGGACGTCGAGAACACCATCCGCATGAAGGGCTGGGCGTGGAACCGCAGCCGGCAGGCGTGGGTCTACGCCGGGGAACCGGACTTCATGAACCGTCAGATCCGGGAGGTCGTCATCGCGATGCCGGATATCCGGTTCGAAGAATCCGGCATCGAAGAGTCCGTAAAGACCGTCCTCGAGAAAGCCCGCACTGACGAGGAGCGCGAAGAGGGCCGCGAGCTACTGCACCGGGCTTTCGAGAAGACCGGCCAACTCGAAGAAGGCGGCAAGTTCCTGTAGATTCCTCGGCTATCCCTTGAGGAACGGCAGCTTGTCGTAGACGACGAAGTTGTTGTAGTCCGGGTAGAACTTGCTGGTGGTGATGGGGCTGCGGGAGAAGCTCGCCAGGGGTTGGCGTCCCTCGGCCCCCTTACCGGGTTCTTGCAGCGTAATCTCGACCGAATCCTGATCGAACTCGATGACGTTGTACGACGGCGGCATCACGCCACGCACCCTCATGGTCGAGACGGTGCCGGAGTGTACGATCCGTACGCCGGAGATACTCCAGACGTAGGGCACATGCCGGTGTCCCGAGAGGACCATGTCGATCTTTAGCTCGCGCAGGATTGCCATTACGTCGCCGGCGTCACGCAGGTTGTTCACGTCGCGGCCCGTACCGGGGACGGCGAGGATGTGGTGGTGGATCATGAGTATCCTCGGCCCCTGGTCCCAACCACGAAACTCCGAGTCCAGCCAACCGTAATGCTCCCTACCGACCTCTCCCTCGTCGAGATCCGGCTTGGTTGAGTCAAGCGAGACGACCTTCGCAATGCCCTCCGGCACAGAGATCTCGACCGACTTCTCCCGGATGCCGAAGAACTCCTCGAAGTGCCGGTAACCGACGTTCTTGGCGTCGTGGTTGCCCATCGCGTACACGACGTTCTCACACTCCAGCCGGTCCAGGTAGCCCTTCGCCTCCTCGAACTCCCAGCGGTAGCCCTCCATCGTCAGGTCTCCCACTACGGCCACGAGATCCGGCTTTAAGGCGTTCGTCTCCTGGATCGTGGCCTCCAGGAGATCCGGGCGAAACAGTCCCGATCCCACGTGGACATCCGACATCTGTACTATTCGCACTCTACGCCTCCCCGATTAGAAAGCCCTGCGGAGAAGCATTATGACCGCCGCAGGGTCCGAAGGGAAGCGCCCGGCCTACTCGTCCTCCAGTTCTTGCAGATCTTCTTCACTCGTTACCACGGCGCCTTGGGGGATGTTTGTGCCGTCCGGGATCTTGAGTTCCAGGTCGTTGGGATCGTCTTCGCTCGCAGGACCCTGGATGATGGCGTCCTTGCCGACCGTCACGTCGTCTCCCACGTCAGCCCGGAAGACGACGGCGTTGTCATCCGTGGTCAGGTTGTCTCCCACCTTGAGGGGGCCGTGGAGCACGGCGTCGTTGCCGGCATCGAGACCGTTACCAACCTCGACGCTCGTTCCTTTGAGGGCGTGGAACGTCACCCGATCCTCTATCTCCGCGTTCTTGCCGATGATTATCGGGGCGCCTTCGTCGGCCCGGATGGCCGCCCGCTGTCCTATATCAGCGCCGGAGCCTATCCGCACGTCGCAGACGATGCGGGCGAACTCCCCGATGTCGAAGTTGTCTCCGATCTCGGGCTCGATCCGCTCCTCGTTGAATTCGGTAACGGGATTGGGACCGATACCGATGACGCCGTCGTAGCCGATGTCTTTGTAGAGCTTTACGTAACCCTCGGCGAACTCCGCGTTAACGTCGAGTACCTCGCGCTTGAACTCCTCCTCGGCCTCCCAGACGGTCGGCAAGTCGTCGGCTTGCTTCTGAGTCGTTATCTCCTGGCCCGGAGAGATCAGGGCGTCCTCTGGTATCTTCGCCCTCGACTAGCGCGTGCGCGGAGACCAAAGCTCCCTCTCCCACCTCGGAGTCTATAACCTCGGCCAGAAAGCCCACGAACGCGAAGTTGCCGATCTCGGAATCCCTTATGACCGCGTGGTGCGCCAGGCTCGTCCTGTCGGCGACGTAAGTGGAGGTGTTGAATGAACGGAGGATTATGTTGTCCTGGGCGTTAGTCTCGCTACCTATGGTGAGCCGCTCACCCGGATGGGCACGCAACACGGTGTTGCCGGCCACAAAGGAGCGCTCACCGATGTACATGTCCCCGAACACCTCCGCCAGCGGACTGACGTAGGTGCTCCCCTCAATGATCGGCTCTCCCGCCTCCATGTGCGTTAGTAGGGGTCCACCGCCGGGAGACCCTCCTTGGAAGCTTCTCCGTTCTTCTTTCGCTCCTCGTTGCCCTCCTGCGCCGCCGCGCCGCAACCAGCGGTCAGGGCCGCCGCGACGAACATCAGACCGAGCAAGGTCGTCCTGCGTACCACTACCGTCTCCCCTCCGATTGGGCTTTATCGGGCCAAGCGTATCAAGTTCGCACTCCCGCATAAAATGCGGGTTCACCGGTCGAAAAATACAGTCCGGCAGAATCTTCTTGTCCGCCCGCCGTACCGGGGGCGCGGGATCAGCCGGGGAGGATCCCATCTAGAAACTCACGGGCAGCCGCGAGTTTCCTCTCGACGGAGCCGGGCGCCGTGGAGCCCGCTGACCGCTTGTTCTCTACGCTACCCTGAGGCGTGAGCAACTGCATCGGCAACTCCGCCAGCATCGGGTGCGCCGCCTTCAATTCTTCTTGCGGCACCTCGTCCAGCGACACCCCCAGTTCCTCGCACCGCCGCACAAGCCGGCCAACGGCCCGGTGCGCTTCACGGAAGGCCACGCCGCGCGCGGCTAGAAAGTCCGCGAGCTCCGTCGCCAGCGCGAATCCGCCGGCCGCGCCCAGCATGCGTTCGCCGTTGAAGCGGGCCGTACGGAGCATCTCCGGGAGCACGGCGAGCATTGCGAGCACGGCGTCCACGGCGTCGAAGAGCGGCTCCTTGTCTTCCTGAAGGTCTTTGGAGTACCCGAGTGGGAGTCCTTTTAGTGTTATCAGGAGCGTGTTCAAGTCGCCGATGAGCCGCCCGGACTTACCACGCATCAGCTCGTAGGCGTCGGGATTCTTTTTCTGCGGCATGATGGAGGAGCCGGAGGAATACGCATCGTCGAGCGTCGCGAAACCGAACTCCGCGCTCGTCCACAGCACCCACTCCTCCCCGAGCCGGCTGAGATGAACACCGAGCACGGCGCAGGCGTAGAGTAGGTCCAGGGCGAAGTCCCTGTCGGAGACGGCGTCGAGCGAATTGGAGAATGGCTGCATCCCGAGATCCGCCGCCGTGAGCGCCGGGTCTGTGGGGTGCGGCGTCCCGCCGAGCGCCGCTGCCCCGAGGGGCGAGACGTTCGCCGCCTCGCGCGCGGCATCCAAACGCCGGAGATCCCGCTTCAGAGCCTCGAAGTGAGCGAGCAGATGGTGGGAGAGTAGTATCGGCTGCGCGCGTTGTAGATGCGTATAACCAGGCAGGATGAGATCTCGATGCCTCTGCGCGACCTCGACGAACGCCCGCATCGCGGCGAGCACTCCCTCGGTTATTCGTTCTGCGGCGTCCCGTACAAACAGGTGCAGGTCGAGCGCGATCTGATCGTTGCGGCTGCGTCCCGTGTGCAGCTTGAGCGCCACATCCCCGGCAACCTCCCGCAACCGCCGCTCGACCGCCGTATGAACGTCCTCGTCAGCCAGCGTCCACACGAAACGTCCGGCTTCGACCTCCTTGAGCACCGCTTCGAGTCCCCGCACCAGCTCGGCGGCCTCCTCGTCGGAGACGATTCCCTGCTTGCCGAGCATCTTCGCGTGGGCGATGGAGCCTCGTATATCGTAGGGCGCGAGGCGCACGTCGAACGGGATCGAGGCATTCAGACGTTCGAAGGCCTCCGCGGGTGTAGTGCCGAACCTGCCACCCCACAGAGGGCTTTTTTCGTTCTCGCTCATGGTCGTGCAGTTTAGCGGAACACAGCGAGTTAGAGGGGACAGCCATGCAGGACAGGCGTAGAATGTAGCGAGATCCTTGACGAAAGCGAGCCGACGATGCAGAGGTGGACGGTTAGCCTCTACTGGACGCTCACGGGCGCGATGATTGGGTTTGGCCTGATCGGGCTGATGACCATCGGGTTTCCGTTCCTGATAGTCGGCGCGGTTATGATCGTAATCGGGCTGCTCCGCTTCGGAATCGCTGGTCTACCGGCCTTCTTCGTCGGCTTCGGAGGCGTTCCTGCGCTATTGCTGACCTTCAGTCTGGCGGAACAGGCCTTCAGCGTGACGTGGTCCTGCTCCAGCATCTCGTTCACCGCGAACAGAGCTGACGGATCTATCTCCATAAGCGCCGACGGCGCCGTAACGGAGGTGTTGTGCGTGACCATCCCAGGGCAGATCATCGTCCTGGCGGCGGTCTCTTGGAGCATAGCCCTGCTGGGCCTCGCCGCCGTTCTCTTAGCCCGGCGCTCGGGACCGGCCCGCGCCTAGCCTGCGGCGCGTTAGCCATCGCTGGAACGCTGGACTCTCTGGCGCCATAAAGCTGGATCAGACTATAGTCCGATCTCGCACCTCCTGGCGTACGTCCTGTCCCTGAATCTACTACAGGACTGCCGGCGTCCGAAAAGTACGCAATTTGCGTGATTCGCACGGGTCTCGTCACCTCTAGAATGTTCTGGATACTCGATGGTGTATGGGTGGACTGCGATCTCTCCGCAGTCTTCGACCAGAAAGGTTTGAATGAAGGAGGTTGATTATGGACAGAACGATGACGTTAGCCGCCGAGCGTGGAGAGAGAGGTGGCTTTTCTCTCGACGCCCTCGTCCGGCAGAGCGGACTGTTGGCGATGGCGGCGGGGTTTTCGATATTCCTGACCCCGTTGATGCATCCAGCTGATCCCCGAAGCGCAGTCTGGGTTCCCGTACACCTGCTATATTTCGCAACGCTCGTGACAATTTTGCTGGTGCTGGTCGGGATCTTCGTCCGTCAGCTACCGCAGGCCGGCCGCCTGAACTTGGCCGGTTTCATCACCGCGTTCGTCGGTACGTCCATGATGCTCTTGGAAGGCCGGGAGCACCTGTTCTCCCCTGATTTCGGTCAAGGCACGCCGCTCGGGCTCTGGCAGCTCATTGTCGCTAGCCTTGTGTTCAGCGCCGGCTATGTACTGCTGGGAATCGCGATGTTTCGAGCCGGAATCCTGCCGCGGGACGCCGGAATACTGCTCGGCGGCAGCGGCCCCATAGTCGCGTTCGCGCCCCCGATCGGGATCCTGGCAGTTCTCATCGCCGGCCACACGCTGTTCGGCGCCGGGCTTGCATGGTCTGGATACGCGCTCTGGACGGACACCGAACACGAACAACCGCCCGGCGCGTAGTCTAGCCTCCGCCCTCAAACCCTCAAAGGTCAAAAGTAAGCGGCGGACCCAATGATCGGGTCCGCCGCGAATTTGGGCTGATGTTGTTGCCTATGCCGTAACGCGGTCTCCCGCATCCACGAAGCGGCTCCTCTGAAACTTTCTTATGGCGCTCTTGATGGTCGAGAGGCCGAGGGTGGCGTTGCGGGTGCGGCTTCCTATCACGTCCCGGCCTAGGCTCTCCACAAATTCCTCGTAGTCGAGCGACAGCGTCTGGTCCAGGTCCATCCTCTCACCCAACACCCGCTCCATGACGATGGACGTAGCCCCCATGCTGATAGTGTCTCCTTGCCCGGTCCACGAAAGCGCTTCTATCCCGCCGTTGCCGTCGCCCTTGAGGTAGACGACGACCGAGCCGCCGCATTCCGGGCTGCCGCCGGGCATTGTAACGTCCGCGTCTTCAAGGACCCCCTTGTGGCGAGGGTCCTTGAAGTGCTCCACCAGGAAAGCTATGCGCTCCTTGCGGTCCAACGGAATACTCTTACCGCTCGATCGGGGCGCGCACGGAGTTGCCCCACTCGGTCCAGGAACCGTCGTAGTTGCGGACCTTCTCGTAGCCGAGGAGGTAGTTCAAGACGAACCAGGTGTGGCTGGAGCGCTCGCCGATGCGGCAGTAGGCGATCACGTCGTCACCCTCTTTGAGACCGGCCTCACCCTCGTAGATCTTCTTGAGCTCGTCCGCGCTCTTGAAGGTCCCATCCTCCCTGACGGCCCGCGCCCACGGCACGTTGGCCGCACCGGGGATGTGCCCGCCCCTCAGGGCGCCCTCCTGCGGGTAGTCCGGCATGTGAAGAAGCTCGCCCGAGTACTCGCCGGGGCTCCTCACGTCAACCATCGGCCCCTGGCTCTTGAGGTGCTGCTCCACGTCCTCCTTGAAGGCCCGGATCTTCGAGTCGTCCCGCGTCGGGATCGGGTAGTCAGCCTTCGGGAAGTTCGGTACTTGCTGGGTCATCTCGCGGCCCTCGGCCTCCCACTTGATCCGTCCGCCGTCCATAACCTTTACGTTGTCGTGGCCGAAGAGCCGGAAGACCCACAAGGCGTACGTCGCCCACCAGTTGTTCTTGTCCCCGTAGAAGACGACCATCGTATCGGGGCTTATGCCTTTCTCGCTCATCAGGCGCGCGAAGTGCTCCGGGTCGAGATAGTCGCGCATCAACGGGTCGTTCAGGTCCTCTACCCAGTCGATCTTGACCGCATTCGGCACGTGCCCGATGTCGTAGAGCAGCACGTCCTCGTCCGACTCCACGATCCGCACGTTCTCGTCGTTCAGATGCTCCGCGACCCACTCCGTAGTAACCAGCGCCTCCGGGTGAGCGTAACCTTTCTCCGCTATCTGCTGCTCCGTCACAGGTTCTCCTATCCTCGCTGTCAATCGTACCGTCGAGTATTTTAGCGTATCTGCAGGCCTATCTCCGACCAAATTTATCGGGTTTAACGAAAACCGTGAATTCAGCGGTTATACTGGCCTGCATGATGGGACAAAGAGGTTACGAGACGTTGATCGAAGCGGCAATTGAGAAAGAACTGGACCGCGAATCGGCGGTCCAGTTAGCGCATTTGGTGTACGGGGATCCGGAGCCCGCCATGTGGGCTGGCGCGGACATTCGGGACCGCCGGTTCGGACCCCGCATTACCTACTCGCGCAAGGTCTTTATTCCGCTGACCAAGCTCTGCCGCGACAACTGCGGCTACTGCACCTTCGCCCACCCCCCGCACCCCGGCGAACGCGCCTACCTCACACCGGATGAAGTACTGGAGATAGCGCGTGCCGGCGCGGAGGCCGGGTGCAAGGAGGCGCTCTTCACGCTCGGGGACAAGCCGGAGAAACGCTACCCGGAAGCGCGTCAGGAACTGCGGGCACTGGGTTTCGCGTCGACCATCGAGTACTTGGTCCACTGCTGCCGGCTTGTGCTGGAAGAGACGGGGCTGTTGCCGCACGCCAATCCGGGGGTGCTCTCGGAGGACGAGGTGCGGGCGCTTCGGGAGGTTTCCGTGTCGCAGGGGATCATGGTAGAGCAGGTCTCCGAGAGGCTTTTGGGACGCGACATGGCCCACTGGGCCTCGCCGGACAAGGTACCGGCGCGCAGGCTGGAGACGCTGGACGCGGCGGGCAGGCTGTCGGTGCCGTTCACGACGGGGATGCTCATCGGGATCGGGGAGACGGTCGAGGAGCGGGTGGAGACGCTGCTCGCGATCCGGGACCAACACGAGCGTCACGGGCACATTCAGGAGTGCATCGTCCAGAATTTCCGGGCGAAGCCGGGAACCCGGATGGCGCTCGCGCCGGAGCCCTCGGAGAACGAGATGCTCGCCAGCATCGCGCTCGCCCGGTTGCTGCTCCCGTCGGACGTGAGCGTACAGGCCCCGCCGAACCTTGCGGACGGCGGCGACCGTTCGTACGCTCGGTACATAGACGCCGG
>CALMWA010000348.1 GCA_937873125.1 uncultured Actinomycetes bacterium
AACGTCCGTGGTCTGGGCGGAGAGGATGGTGGCGACCAGCAGTTCCAGGGGATTGGACCAGTTCAACTCGGTGGTGGCGCCGGGGTACTCGTCCTTGAGGCGGGAGATCACCTCGGTTGTCGGAGCAGCTGGGTGCAAGGTGCGGAGCATTATACAGAAGGTGAAGGTTCGGGTTGCCGGGCGGCGGAGGGTATAATGGAATCCGGCGCAAGCGAAGAGAGGATTCTCCCATCATGAAGTGGCTAGAGGTGTATGGTCTCCCCCGTTTACCACTGTTTCTGGCGCGTTGGGCGATGAAACTCGGGCTACCGGGGCCGACATGGTACAAGTGGAAGGCGGCGAGCGCCGGGACCGGCGTGATCCTGGACGAGATGATCCGGGCCGCCGATGACCTCGGCTACGACGGGCAGAAGGTCGGCAAGCTCGCCATGAGCCGTATTGGCGAGAAGCAGGGCGGCGACCTGCGCGAACAACTCGGCGTCAGCACCATGAAGGACACCGTGGACGTGGTCATGCTCGCCAACCGCTTCTTCGACATCGAGATCACACTGACCGAGACTAAAGAGGGCGAGTACGTCATAAACGCCGACCGCTGCCCGTGGTTCGGCGGCATGGGCCACGATGGCGTGATCGGCTGGGACGTAAAGCCCTGCGCCGCTTTCTCCATCTATGAGAAGGCGATGGTCAACGCCATAAATCCCAACGTCAAGCTCTCCTACACCGAGAAGCGCACCACCGGCGGCCACACCTGCCGCGGCGTCTACCAGTACCGCGACGCCGAACTGGGCGACGGTCCCGCCGAAGGCGTAACCCCTGAGATGGTGAGTATCGGCAGGAAGCCGAAGAAATAGAAAGTCTAGTCGAGGATAGAGTAAATACACACGAGTAGTCGCAATGAACGATAAGGCTAGGTTAGTCGCTCAATTAACGGAGAGAGCTAAACGGCTGGGACGAGAAGGCCGTACAGAGCCTGAAGTTATTGGTGTTAATACAGCAATTATCAAGTTGGACTCAACCCGGTATGATGCCTACATTAGACGTGGCATCTGCTATCAAAAGCAATGGCAATTACATACTTGACTCACCAAACTCGCCTCTTAGCCCTGCGGCCTTGCACCAAAAATAGGGGACTCTGCACAAAATTGCCGGGGTGTACACCCCGGCAAACCGAGCACGAAACCGGAAGTTGCTACGCCTGGATGCTGACCTCGTAGGCTTCCCGAACGACCTCCCCCACCAGAACCCCCCCGAACTTGCCGACCTGCTCTCTGTAATAGCCGCTTTGCTCGCCCGCCTCCATGTCTTCTCGGCTTTCCCACAGGGTCAATATCATGACCTTGTTCGTGTCGGGGTCGGTCAGCCAGAGCCCGCCCTTGAACCCTTGCTGCTCTTTGGCAGCCGGAAGGACGGAGTCTCGTGAGATGGAGAGCACCTCGTCCATCTTGCCGGACTGCACCTCTGCCGTGGACACCCTCGCATACACCGCTCACCTCCTTACCCCGCTTCTCGTAGCGGGTTAGCCATTGCTCGCTCCCATGATGCCACCCCGCGAAGCCCGGCGCACCCCGCGAAAGCCTTAGCGCCGCGTTACGAAGATTCTTCTTCCTGCCACTTCTTGGCCCGCCGCGCCTTATCCTCAACTTGCGTCAGCTTGTAAAATACCAACTACGCTACGAAAGGCGGGCTGGCATTGGCCGGGAAGAAAAAGAGCAGCGACAGGCGGGACGAACCGAACCCGGAGTTTGACAACTTCCAACGGTTGCTGCAAGGCGCGCTTTCGGTCCCGAAACTGGTTTCTCGCATCATACGGAACGGAGGGCGCTTTGGAACGCATCGAGATAGATACGGCGCGCGGCAAGGAGCGGGTGCCGCCGGGACAGTACCTCGTCGGGGACCGCTGGCCGATCCTGACCTACGGCTCGACACCATGGTCGGATCTGGAGAATTGGAACTTCACGATGGGCGGGCTGGTGGAGAACCCGCTGCGCTTTACGTGGTCCGAGTGGAATGAGCTGCCGACCGTCGAGGTTAAGGCGGACATGCACTGCGTCACCTCGTGGAGCAAGCTGGACAACGTGTGGACCGGCGTGCAGGCGAAGTATCTGCTGGAGCTTGCGAAGCCAAAGCCGGAGGCGAAGTTCTTCTCCGTGTTCTGCGACGGCGGGTACACGACGAATGTTCCGGTAGATGAGCTATATGAGGAGGATACGCTCTTCGCTACGCACCACAACGGGGAACCGCTGGAGGCGGGGCACGGCGGTCCGATGCGGCTCGTGATCCCTCGCCTCTACGCCTGGAAGAGCGCGAAATGGGTGCGGGGGCTGGAGTTCCTGACCGAAGACAAACCAGGGTTCTGGGAACAGAACGGCTACCACAACTACGGTGACCCCTGGCGGGAGCAGCGCTACAGCTTCAGCTTTTAGGCGTCGTCGGGTAATGGTAGCGCTTGAGCAGGGGAAGCGTTAGCGCCGTAACGATGGCCCGGTCGCGCCGGGTCATCTTCTGCCGCCATTCGTGATCCGGGCGAAGCTCGACGGCCCCGGTCTCGAAGCGGTTGGGATTACCGGAGACGGTGTGGCTGACGCCGAGCTTGACCTCGCGCTCGCTCGCGAGCGGTAGTTCGGCGTCTTGCTCGCCGATGAGTTCGAGGATGCTCTCGAAGCTCTGGCGGGGGTTGGCGACGAAGTCCTCGTAGCGCAGGCGCAGGTAGCGTTCGGGAGCACGGCGCCACAGAGCTTCGGCGGCGGTGTTCCAGGAGTCCCACAGGGCTGCGCTCTTCGCGGGATTGATGCGATGCATGTATTCGATCTTCTCGCTGTCCGGCTGGGGTTTCTTCTTCAGCCAAGAATATGCGGCGGCGCGGGGGTCCCGGATCAGGTGCAGAACGTAGAAGTCCAGATCGGGGATCATCCCCACCGTGTAACCGTACGCAGGCTCCTTGGAGGAGTCCACAATGACGCGGCTCCCGGTCACCGCTCCGATGGCCCGGTACAACTTCCCGGTATTGTCGAGAAGCAGTTCGATGCGCCCTCTTATAGCCTTCTCCCCGTTACGGGTCAGCAGGGTGGGGATGTGGCGCGTGCGTACGCCGAGCGTCTGAAGCCGCATCATTTCGCGGGCGTCCACACCATCCATCCCGCCGAACGCCTCGTCCATCACCCTCGTCCAGACGGGACACTCGTGGAAGGGTTCGCCGCAGCCGCAGAGGCGGTTTTCGAGGATGTTGTGCTTCCAGATAAAGTTCAGCTCTCCGGCAGAGAAGAAGCCGCCGATCTGACCGAGGCTGTTGGCGAGGATGGTACTCCCGCTCCGCCCGAGCCCCGCCACGTAAAGAACTTTGGTCCGGCCACTATTCATGGCCGCTCTCCCCATTGCGAGCGCCGCGCCGCAGATGGCGCTTCGCCACGTTCCAGAACGCCCCGAGGAACTCTTTGTCCGTGTCGGAGAGGCCGAAGATT
>CALMWA010000349.1 GCA_937873125.1 uncultured Actinomycetes bacterium
GCAGCTGAACAGGCAGCAGCTGAACAGGCAGCAGCTGAACAGGCAGCAGCTGAACAGGCAGCAGCTGAACAGGCAGCGGTAGAGACGACCACTCCTGACAATACGGTCCCCGAAACGACGCCTCCCGCACCGGAGTCCGCGCCGGCGCCGGCAACGGGAGGCGGTTCTTGCGGCGATACGTTCGGTGGTGTGCAGCCCAACGTGGCAGAGGTTGGCTGCCTCATACGCGCACAGTTCGGCATACAGACCATTTATGGTGTGAGACCTGGAGACCCCGGAGATCATGGCACAGGTCGGGCGCTGGACATCATGACCTACTCCGACGTGGATACGGCCTACCAGGTAGCTGATTACCTGCTCGCCAACATGGGCCAGTTCGGCATCAGCTACGTGATCACGCAGCAGCAGATCAACTTCGGCAGTGGCTGGGAGCCGATGGAGGACCGGGGCGACCCGACGCAGAACCATATGGATCACGTCCACGTCTCGTTCTACTAGAGGCTGAGCGGAGAACTAGCGCGGGATTCAATGGGAGAGCCTAAACGGGCTCTCCCGCTTCTCTGTCCGGTGGTAGTTAGTGAACCGGCTCCAGGCTCGGAGCGGGGATCTCTCCCGGAGGTTCGACCCGCGCTCCGGCGAGGTCTACGTCGAGCGCCCAGGCTTTTGCCCGCACGTCCCGCGCCTCGAAAGCGGCGCGCATGGCGGCGGCTATCTTGCGGGCCGGGGCTTCGGGGGCGAAAGCCAACACGGTCGGGCCGGAGCCGGAGAGGCACGCGCCGTAGGCGCCGTTGGAGATCGCCGCCTCTATGACGTCTTCGAGACCGGGGATGAGGTGCGAGCGGTAGGGCTGGTGCAGCCGGTCCTGCATCGCGACGCGCAAGAGATCATACTCTCCGGTGGCGAGAGCCCCGAGCAGCAGCCCCGAGCGCCCGACGTTGAAGACGGCGTCCCGGTGGGGGACCTGCTCCGGCAGCGCGCGCCGCGCGGCGGTGGTGGAGACCTCGAAGTCCGGGACGGCGACGACGGCCTTGAGGTTCTTCGGTTCCAGCCGGACGGCGCTGACGCCGCCTGGCGTGAGGGTGCCGATGACGAGGCCGCCGAGGAGCGCCGGGGCGGCGTTGTCCGGATGGCCGTCGAGGTCGCAGACGAGGTTCAGCAGGTCGGGCGGGGCCAGCGCGCGGCCGAGAAGGTCGTTTGCGGCGACGGCTCCCCCGACGAGGGCCGCGGCCGAGCCGCCGAGGCCGCGGGCCGGAGGGATGGAGTTCTCCTGGATCAGGTGAAAGTGGACGTCCGACTCGTCCACCATCTCCGCGACGAACCGGGCTGCCCGATACGCGGGATGCTCGGGTCCGCAGGGGATAAGGTCCGCGCCCTCCCCGTACACCTCGACGATTGGAGTGGAAGAGCGCTCCAGACTAATTCGCATCGAGAGCGAGAGCGCCAGCCCGACCGCATCGTAGCCCGGTCCCAGGTTCGCCGAAGTCGCCGGGACGCGGACGGAGATCACGGCTTCTCCGAGCCTTCCGCCGCAGCCCGCTCCATCCGACCGGATATGGCTTCGAACGTCGCCGGAACCGGCTCCGGCAGCTCTACCCGCGAGAGGATAACGTCCGGGTCCTTGAGCCCGTGACCTGTCAGGACGCTCACGACCGTCCCCTCCGGCGCCCGGCCCTCACGGACAAGCTTCAACAGACCCGCGACACCCGCCGCCGAGGCCGGCTCACAGAAGACGCCTTCTTCCTGGGCCAGCATCGTCTGGGCGGCGAGTATCTCATCGTCCGTGACACTTTCGATGGCCCCGCCGGACTCGCGCGCGGCGGCGAGCGCGCCTTCCCTGCTCGCCGGGGCTCCGATGCGGATGGCGCTCGCCACCGTCTCTGGGTTTTCGAAATCCTGGCCGGTCACGAGCGGCGAGGCGCCCTCGGCCTGGAAGCCGAGCATCCTGGGGGCGTCGTCTGAGCGGCCCGACGCGCGCCACTCCGTAAAGCCCTTCCAGTAGGCGGTGATATTGCCGGCGTTGCCGACGGGGAGCGCCAGGGCGTCGGGGGGGCTGCCCAAGACCTCGCAGACCTCGAAGGCGGCCGTCTTCTGGCCCTGGATGCGGTCGGGGTTCACAGAGTTTACGAGGGCGACGTTGCCCATCTCTTCGGCGGCCTGGATCGAGAGCTTCAGAGCGGCGTCGAAGTTACCGTCGATCTGCACGATCTCCGCCCCGTGGGCCAGCACCTGGACGGCCTTGCCGAGCGCGATCTTCCCAACCGGGAC
>CALMWA010000350.1 GCA_937873125.1 uncultured Actinomycetes bacterium
GTCACGGGCTTCACCGGCTCTTCCGTGTGGCACAAGCTGTACTTCTTCCCGCCGACCTCGCAGGAGGAGATAGACGCCGGCTACGAGGACTTCGCCGAACGCTGGAACCCGATCCTGGACGTCTTCGACGAGGAAGGCGTCAAGTTCGCGTTCGAGGTGCATCCGACGGAGATCTCTTACGACATCCACTCCACGGAGCGGGCGCTGGCGGCGATAGGACGCCGCGAGGCGTTCGGCTTCAACTTCGACCCGAGCCACCTGTACTGGCAGTTCGTGGACCCGGTGAAGTTCATCGACCGCTTCGGGGACCGCATCTACCACGTGCACATGAAGGACGCCATCCGCACCCTCGACGGGGAGAGCGGCATACTCGCCTCGCACCTCTCCTTCGGCGATCATCGGCGGGGCTGGGATTTCCGGTCGGTCGGGCGTGGGGGGGTGGACTTCGAGGAGATCGTCCGCGCGCTGAACCGCATCGGCTACAGCGGTCCGCTCTCGGTGGAGTGGGAAGACTCCGGGATGGACCGGGTACACGGCGCCAGGGAGTCGGCGGCTTTTGTCAGGAGGATGGACTTCGAGCCTTCGGGGGTGGTCTTCGATGCCGCGTTCGGGGAGGAGTAGGATGAAGAAGTCGAACACGAAGCTCAAGATGGGCATGGTCGGCGGGGGCGGGGACGCTTTTATAGGAGGGGTGCATCGCCGCGCCGCGCTGATGGACGGAGAGATAGATCTCGTCGCCGGAGCACTATCTTCCACACCGGAGAAGGCCCTCGCCTCCGGACGCGCCTGGTATCTCTCCGACGACCGCAACTACGCAAGCTGGGAGGCGCTCCTGGAGAACGAACTGGCGCTCCCCGAAGACGAGCGCATAGACTTTGTCAGCATCGTGACGCCCAACCACCTCCACTTCCCGGTTGCTCACGCCTTCGCCGAGGCCGGTTTCAACGTCGTGCTGGACAAGCCGATGGTCCACACCACGGAGCAGGCCCGGCAACTCATCGAAACGGTGGAGAGGACCGGCGTCGTCTTCGCGGTCACCTACAACTACACCGGCTACCCGATGGTCAAGCAGGCGCGGCACATGGTCCGGGAGGGGGCGCTCGGCGAGATCCGTAAGGTCATCGTCGAGTACAACCAGGGATGGCTGACCGGCAGGCTCGAAGACTCTGGCAACAAGCAGGCCGGGTGGCGCACCGACCCGGAGAAGTCCGGGATAGCCGGGGCCATCGGCGACATCGGCTCGCACGCCGAGAGCCTCACCGCCGAGATCACGGGCCTGGAGGTTGCCGAGATCTGCGCGGACCTCACGACCTACGTCCCCGGTCGCCGCCTCGACGACGACGGGAGCCTCCTGATCCACTACGAGGGCGGCGCGAGGGGCGTACTTATCGCCTCCCAGGTATCCACCGGCGAGGAGAACGCTCTGAGCATTCGCGTCTACGGCGCCGAGGCGAGCCTCGCGTGGCGCCAGGAGGAGCCGAACGATCTGGTCTTCAAACCGCTCGGCGCGCCGGAGCAGATTTTAAGACGCGGCAACGACTATCTCTGCGAGGCCGCGAAAGCGGCTACGCGCATACCCCCCGGCCACCCGGAAGCGTTTATCGAGGCGTTCGCCAATATCTACGCGAGCGTCGCCGCGACCATCCGCGCCCGGCAGGGCGGAGACCGGGCCAGCGGAGCGGCCGACGACTTCCCGACCGTCTACGACGGGGCGCGGGGCGTCCACTTCATAGAGAAGACGGTCGAGAGCAGCCGGAGCGAGCGTAAGTGGACGGACGCGCGCCGGGACGCGGGCCTTGCTCCATCCTATTCCAGGGCGACGGCCGAGTCCTAGTCCTTCACCCGCACCGGCCAGAACCCAAAGCCGACGATGCGGGCCGGTATGTCGCGCAGCACCGGCACGCGGAGCGCGCGGCGCACGAACGTCGGGGGCGAGAAGGGTTGATCCGACTGTAGGGCGTTCGCCAGAACCCGGCGCTGTATAAAGGTCTGGACGCTCTGGATCAGGCGCGTCGGTAACTCTCGCCGGCGCTGCACCGCCGCGAGGTAGCGAGTGTCCAGGTTCGTGAGGCGCTTCTGGCACGCTTCGAGCGGTTCGGCGAGCACGTTCGCCGCGACCACGGCGTCCTGGATCGCGTAGTTGATGCCGACCCCGCCGACCGGGCTCATCACGTGAGCCGCATCCCCGATCACGAGCAGGCCCGGACGGTACCACCGCGGGCATCGGCTGGACTCGACCGAGAGCAGGGAGACCTGCCGCCAGTCGGTGAGATGGTCCAGGCGGCCGGCGAACTCCGGGATCAACCCGGCATATTCCCGGCGAAGTCTCTCCATACCCTCGTGACGCAGCTCCGGGAAGGTTCCCTTGGGGATGACGTATCCGGCCTGCCAGTAGTCGAAACGGTTCAAGAGGATCGTGATGCGCCCGCGGCCGAAACGACCTATGGCGTCCTCCGGATCGTCCTCCCGCCACGGCAGCTTGAACCAGAGCACGTCCATCGGCGGCGAGGTCTTTACCGGCTCGAAGCCGGCCAGCTTCCGCACCCGGCTCCCGCGCCCGTCCGCGCCGACCGTGAGGACGGCCCGAACCTCGTGCGTTCCATCCTCGCCCTCGTACCGGACGCCCCGCACCACGCCGGCCTCCTCGACGAGCTCGCGCACCCGCGCTCCCATCACCAGCCGGAAGTTCGGGTAACGTGCGGCCTCTTCGGTGATGAACTCCAGGAAGCTCTTTTGGGGCATCATCGTGATGTACGGAAACTTCGTCTTGAGGCGCGAGAAGTCCGCGGGCCTGAAGGGGCCGGTGGCGGTCTGAACGGTGACGCCGTGGATCTCGGTGTGGCGCAGCTCCAGCAGCCTCTCGGCGAGCCCGAGCTGGTCCATTATCTCCATGACCGAGGGATGGATGGTGTCACCGCGAAACGCCCTATCGAAGTCCGGGTGCGCCTCCAGCAGCGTTACGTCCACGCCCTTACGCGCC
>CALMWA010000351.1 GCA_937873125.1 uncultured Actinomycetes bacterium
ATCGCGGCCGGGGACCACGTCGCGGGCCTCAGCGACCTCAGCGTCTCGAAAACCGACTGGAGCTTCCTGTCGAGCCTTCGCGACCAAGGCCGCGAGGCGGCTGAGGTCTGGCTCGCGGGCTGGCGGGAAGCGTCCGATAGCGTGGGCCGCAGCCTGGACCGGCTCCTCCCGGAGGCAGACGAACTGACCGAGCCGCTCGTGGCTCGTCTCGTCTCGCGGCACGTCCCCGAAGATCATGGTCTCGTCGTGGCGAGCAGCATGCCGGTTAGAGACCTCGACACTTTCGCCGCGACGGATGGCGCTGCTGTACCCGTTGCGGCTAACCGGGGCGCCAGCGGCATAGACGGAACTGTCGCCACCGCCGCCGGCTTCGCCCGCGGACGCGGCACACCTGTTACGCTCGTTATCGGGGATCTGGCGCTGCTGCACGACCTGAACTCGCTCGCGATGCTCCGGGAGGTGCCGGTGGTCGTGGTCGTCCTCAACAATGACGGCGGCGGCATCTTCTCATTCCTGCCGGTCGCCGGACACGGGGAGTTCTTCGAGCCGTATTTCGGTACGCCGCAGGGCGTGGGTTTTGGGCCGGCGGCGGCGATGTTCGGGCTCGGTTACGAGAGTCCGCGCATGGGGACGGAGTTCGTGGAGGCGTACCGGGCGGCCTGCGCCCGTAGCAGTTCGACCGTGATCGAGGTAACGTCAGATCGTGATGCGAACGTCGCGTTGCACCGGGAGGTGCTCGCGGAGATTGGTAAGGACCTGGGTTGAGAGATGTCGGGTTGCCTCTCTATCGTGACGGCGGTATGTTGTGGCGGTGATCGAGATCCATTCAATCTTTACCGGGGAACCTCAGACCATCACCGATGGGCGTGGCGAGTGGAGGTCGGCGATCTTCCGCACGCCGGTGAGCGGTGAGGTACGGGTTACGTCGCGCGGCCTCGAAGGGGATCGGGTGGCGGATACGAAGCACCATGGGACGCCGGACCAGGCGATCTGCTGCCATCCTCTACAGCATTACGCTTTCTGGAACGAGGTCTACGGCCTCTCCGGTGAAGATGCTCTGGGTCCCGGTGGCGTGGGGGAGAACTGGACCCTCGGCGGAGTGGACGAGGGTGGTATCTGCGTGGGGGACGTCTACGCTGCGGGTATGGCGCGGGTGCAGGTGAGCGGGCCGCGGGTTCCGTGCTGGAAACAGGAGCGCAAGCTCGGGCTGCCGGGCTTCCACAAACGCACCCTGGAGTCTTTGCGGACGGGTTTCTACGCGCGCGTCCTCGAAGAGGGGACGGTGCGGGCGGGGGATAAGTTGAGCCTGGAGGACCGGCCCAATCCTGATATCACTCAGCGTGTCATAAACGAGTGTGCGCACGGAGACTTCGATCCCGCGCTGGCGCAAAGCCTCCTGGAAGTCCCCGAGTTGGCCGACGGATGGAAGAAGATCCTGCGCTTCCGCCTCTCGGCCTGATATCGGAAGAGCGGCTGCATCTCGGCCGGGGAGAGCGTCGTCGGCTTGGCTCTGACCTGTGGACCCGGTAGGATGCGGAGTGATGATCCCCTAACGAACCGAAGGAGACCGGATGAGTGAAGAGCGGGATCGGGACGTCGAGAAGGTCTACTCCACGTCCGAGTTCGTGGCGAAGTTGCGCAGGCTGGCCGATGCGCTGGAGACGGGCGAGAGGTTCGAGATCCAGGTATCCGGAGAGAGGATCCGCGTTCCGGCCGGCGCCGAGTTCAACATTGAGCACGAACGCGAAGGAAACGAAGAGGAGATCGAGTTCCAACTCAAATGGACTAACAAGTAAGTCCGTCTTCTCCGACCCCTAAGCTGCGGGTTTTGTCGCCCGTTCCGGGTGATGACTTGCCCGTTTCCGTGACCGAGCTGCGTTACACGGTCTCCGGCGATTCCGGCCGCCCGGCGATCCTGTTACTGCACGGCTTCATGGGATCGTCCGAGGACTGGAGCAACGTAATGGCGGCGCTAGGAGATCGCTTCTACGGTGTAGCCGTTGACCTGTCGGGACACGGAGCTTTGGTGGGGCTGCCGCCGGAGTCGTATACCTTCGAAGGTACCGCGTGGGCCGTGATCTCCGTCCTGGACGGACTGGGTATAGGACAGGCGATCTTCGTCGGCTACTCGATGGGCGGGCGGCTGGCGCTGTACCTGGCCCTGCGCCACCCGGAGCGGTGCAGCGGGCTCTTCCTCGAATCGGCCTCACCGGGTTTACGGAGCGAGCCGGAGAGATCCAGGCGCCGTGCCGCCGATGAGGAGAGAGCTTCCCGCCTGGAATCCGGGAACTTCGAAGAGTTCGTGCGTGACTGGTATCGTCAGCCGCTTTTCGCGTCTTTGGCTCGTGATGAGGAACGGCTGGAGCGCACGATAGCGGCCCGACTGAAGAACGACCCGGCGGAGCTGGCACGGTCGCTGCGGGGGATGGGTAGCGGAAGCCAGCCGTCGCTATGGGAAGAGTTGGCCGGGCTACGGGTCCCAGCGCTCGCCGTCGCGGGGGAGTTAGATGAGAAGTTCGTCGGGATCACGCGCCGGATGGCGGATCACGACCCGCGAATGAGAGTTGCCGTTGTGCCTGGCGTGGGCCATAACGTCCGGGTCGAGGCGCCGGTGGAGTACCTTGTTTTGCTGGAAGGTTTTCTGGCCGCTCCTACCTCTTACGCTGGGTGAAGCTTAACCAGGAATAACGGAAGAGGGACCCGAATCAATGGCGTTACGAGTAAGCTCATCTAAGGTTAGAGCAAGAATTTTTCCGATGTACAAATAATATTTTATGTAGTAGTATTACTAGCTCAGATAAAAGGACTTGGGTGAAAAGATGTGTCCATGATCATGCCTTCGCAGAGTACTGAGTCAGTGGGAGAGAGTACGGTGATCGAGGTTCGCGGTCTACGGATGCGGTACGGGTCGGTGGACGTGCTTAAGGGGGTCGACTTCGAGGCACGCCGGGGCGAGGTGCTTGCTCTGCTCGGGCCGAACGGGGCGGGCAAGACGACCACCATCGAGATCCTGGAGGGCTTCAGGATGCGTTCGGCCGGGGAGGTCAGGGTGCTCGGGGTGGATCCGGCGCAGGGTGATGAGCGATGGAGGGCGCGGCTGGGGGTCGTGCTGCAGTCCTGGCGCGATCATGGGAAGTGGAAGGTGCGGGAGTTGCTGGACAACCTCGGCCGCTACTACGCGCCGTATAGCACGCCGGACCGGAAGCGCCCTTGGGCAGTGGACGACCTGATCGAGACCGTAGGGCTGGGCGGGCAGGCGGGGAAGAAGATCTCCTCGCTCTCCGGCGGGCAGCGTCGCAGGATGGACGTCGCCATCGGTATCGTTGGCAGACCCGAGCTGTTGTTCCTGGACGAGCCCACCGCCGGATTCGATCCGCAGGCCCGCCGCGAGTTCCACGACCTCGTACATCGCCTCTCCGACCTGGAAGACACCACGATACTCTTGACCACCCACGATTTAGACGAGGCCGAGAAACTGGCCGACCGCATCCTGATCCTGGCCGGCGGCGCGATCATCGCCGACGGCTCCGCCGATGCGCTCTCGTACAGGATGTCAACCAACTCGGAAGTCAAGTGGCGCCGGGACGGACAACGCTTCGTTCATTCCGCGCCCGAGGCAACCCGCTTCGTCCGCGAGCTGTTCGAGCAGTACGGCGAGGGGGTCTCCGACCTGGAAGTGCGTCGGGCCAGCCTGGAGGATGCGTACATGGCACTGGTCCAGCAGTTCGAGTCCGGGCAGGGTGGGACGGCCGCCCGCGAGTTCAAGGAGGTAAAGCGATGAACCCGACGATGACGGCGGTGGAGGCTGGGCTCCGGCGCGGCGGCGTAGAACTGCGCGGGACCTTCACTAACGTCCAGGACTTGTGGAACTACGTGTTCATGCCGGCCGTCATCCTGGTCGTCATGGTCTTCGTTGGCGGCGACCCGTTGCCGGGCACGGAATTGTCGTTGGGAGACGTTACGATACCGGGTGTTCTCGGCATGCAGGTGGCTGTCGTGGGTCTGGTGAACCTCACGACAATGCGCATCATCGAGCGCGAGGATGGGACTCTGCTCCGGGCCAAGGCGACACCAAACGGGATGCTCGGCTACTTCGTAGGCAAGGTCGTTACGGTCTCCGGGATGGCACTCATTTCGCTGGCGATCATCCTCGTCCCGAGTGCTTTCCTGTTCGACGGGCTGCAACTAACCAAGCCCGGTGCGTGGCTGACCCTAGCTTGGGTGTTGCTTCTCGGCCTCGCGGCGACGATGCCCATAGGTGCGATCCTCGGCTCGCTGTTTTCCGAGGCTCGCGCGATCGGGTTCATCGTGCCGCCGATGCTGGGGCTCATCGCAGCCTCCGGCATCTTCTACCCGATAACCAGCGCCCCGGTGTGGTTGCAATGGATCGCGCAGGCATTCCCGATCTACTGGCTGGGACTGGGAATGCGCTCAGCTCTGCTTCCCGATTCGATGGCGGTCGTGGAGATCGGGGATTCGTGGCGGTACCTGGAGACCGTCGGCGTTCTGGGAGTTTGGGCCGTGGCCGGCCTGATCCTGGCGCCTATCGTGCTGCGTCGGATGGCGCGCCGCGAGTCGGGCTCCACCGTGGACGCGCGGCGCGAGAAGGCCATGCAGCGAGGCACTTGGTGAGCGAGACCACATACAATCGCATAGCGATGCTGCGCGCCGAGAGGGGCCTCTCGCGGCGCCAGCTCGCCGAGGCGCTCGGGGTCCACTACCAGACCGTGGGCTACCTGGAGAGGGGTGAGTATAGCCCCAGCCTCTACCTGGCGCTCAAGATCTCCGAGTACTTCGATGTGCCGGTAGAGGTGATCTTCTCTACTACCCCGTTCCCGCGCATCGGAAGCCGCGAGCGTTCGGCATGAGCATCACCGATGGGAAGCTTCGGGAGCTGGACGATGTAGGGTCGTGGTTCTGGGTCGGTAGCCACGCCGACTATGACAAGATTTCGGTACAATTCGCCAGCGTTCCGAAGCCGGTCTCGAATGTTCAGAACTATTCAGGGGTTATCTCGATCTCTTATAATCTCCGCTATGACTAACATAACTTGGGAACCAGCCGGAGAGTTCACGGATATCAAGTACCACAAGGCGGAGGGGATCGCGAAGATCACCATAAACCGCCCCGAGGTGCGTAATGCCTTCCGTCCGTTGACGGTCGTGGAGATGCAGCGGGCGCTGGAAGACGCGCGCGAGGACCACGAGGTCGGGGTCATCATCCTGACGGGAGAGGGGCCGGACGCTTTCTGTTCCGGTGGGGATCAGAAGGTGCGCGGGGACGCC
>CALMWA010000352.1 GCA_937873125.1 uncultured Actinomycetes bacterium
CACTCCGCACGCGGAACGCTTCCCCATCCTCCACCTACGCGCGTCGGCGGGGGGCGTATCCCAGGCCCGGAATGCGGGTCTGCGACACGCTGGCGGCGATGTGCTGGCTTTCCCGGACGACGACTGCCGCTATCCCCCGCAGCTCCTCCGGCGAGTGGCGGAATTTTTCGCCCAACATCCCGAGATAGGCGGCCTGGCGGGGCGTCTGGTTGACGAGGACGGCGACACGTGCATCTTGAACTTTGATCTCGAAGGCGGGCCCATAGACAGATCCAACATATGGAACCGCAGCATCGAGGCCACAATCTTCGTGCGCCGGGAGGTCGTCCAGGGGCAACTCTTTGACGAGGAGTTGGGGAAGGGCGCGGGCACGCCCTGGGGCTCGGGCGAGGGGACCGACTTCGTGCTGTGGCTCCTCGGCTGCGGCGTCTCGCTACACTACGACCCGACCGTGACCGTCATCCATCCTCGGCCCACGCGGCTATACGACGCTGCTGCCCTGAGCCGGGCCTACGAGTACGGGCGCGGGATGGGCCGCGTCCTCAGAAAACACAAGTATCCTCTGCGATCCAAGATCGGACACTTGCTCGTGCCCCTCGGTAACCTGACGCTCGCCGCGCTTCATCTGAACCCGCCCAAGGCGCACTATCACTGGAACGTCTTCAAAGGCCGTCTTGAAGGGATGCTTTGAAAAACGTCTAAAAAGCTTTAGGAGCGGGCCGAGCATCATCCCCGCACCGGCGCCTCCTCGATTACCCGCATCTTCTTATACGTGAGACCGTATAGCGCGTAGGCGACGCAGTCTATCTGGCGGACTCTGAGGGTACGAGTCCGAAGACGGGGCCTTCCGCTTCCAACCTGGAGAGGTCCACGAGCTTGGATGCGGACTGGTATATGTCTATGCCCACCGGCATGCCCTCCTCATCCACGTCCACGACCATGTGGTCTCCGACAGCTATCTGAGAGCCGCCGGTAGCCCTGGCTCGCGGCGAGTCCGGGTATAAGTGTATGTAGAGCGCATCCACGTCGGCGTGATACTCGAACCTCATCCTTGTCTCCTTTGCTCACGAGTGAAGTTGCGGTCCTCGAAAGCGTTGAACAGGGTTTCGCCGTCCTCCAGACTATGATCCTTACATAGTAACCGATCTCCGGCACATAGCCCCAACAACAGTACCTGCCGTCTTCCTGAATCTCTGACCTGCAAGGTTCAGCCACTATTGCTTCGCAAATATCTACCGTTATCCGAGAGTGTTTCGGATTCTCCAATACCCGCCTTCTGAAGTACGGGTGTACCTTCATGCGCTCCCAAACATCATCAGCGAGCCGTAGCCTCCTCGACTACCTGTATCTCCTCATCGGTGAGGCCGTACAGTTCGTAGACGAGGCGGTCTATCTGGCGGTCGGTGGCGGAGATCTGGTGCCCGATCACCGTCCGCTCCCGCTCGATCCTCGCCCCCGCCAGCCGCTCGTGCAACTCCAGCATCCGCTCCACCAGCCCAACCATCCGCTTGTGCCGCGCCACGTCCTCCGGGTCGGTGAAGTCTATGGTGCGGATAGGCAGGTGCCGAATGAAGCGTGACTCCAACTAACTGTAGTATCCACCGCGCATATGCGGCGCAATTTGCCACATTATCTACTCAAGCAGCTTGGAACACGGATAAGGCCCAAACCGAAAGCGACAATCTTAGTAGTTGTTACCAATAAACTGTGGATTGAGCGCGTGCTCAGACGGTTTGGCCGGTCACGCTCCTTCTCACCCAGTCGAGGTAATCATTTTTCCATCCTTCTGGTTTGTTGGCGCGTTGGCCCATTGCCGTCGGGTGACTCAAGGGGTGTAAAAAGAAGTTGGGGTCGAGCAGCTCGTGGCCGTCCATCCAGCCAATGTCCACCGAATGGTCTGCGGGCACGTCGGCGAGCAGGGGGTCTTTATGCTCAGGGAACATCGACGATGAGGCGACCAAGAGTTGCGAAGCCCCGAGATGGTCGGCGAGCACGACCAGGTCGCCCAGTTGCCCTGCGAACAGGGACGCTTCTCCCGGTTCCGAGAGGTGCTCGGTCGACTCTTTGCACTCCGCGAGGATCAGGTTGCTGCCGCGCATCGCTACCAAGTCTATCTCCTTGTGCGCGAACGGGACGTCGACTCCTTCCTTCGCCCTGACCTCTACGCCAGGGTAGAAGCCGAGGCCCCCGTAGATAGAAGAGGTGCCCCACGCGGCGTGCATGGCGTAAAGCGTCAGCAGGGGTGTCAGCGACCCCTGGTCGTGGCCGTGTGCGTAGAGCTCGTTGATCTTGTAGCGCCAGGGGGTGGACTGCGGATGCAAGGGGATCGGCATGTCCTCCTTGCAACCGTCGCACCGCCAAGTTTCTCCTATGCGGTCGACCTCGTACCACCTGCTCAATTCGCACCGGGGGCACTTTATTACGGCGCCACGGAACAGAAGCCTGCGCTCGATCAGCCACCGCAGGAGATCCCGACCAGCATCCCTGCCCCACTCGGAATCGAAGCGGCTGAGTGACTCCGTCCTGCGATCGGACACGAACGCCCTGTCCTCACCGCGTCCCATACTCAACTCCTTGAGCAGGGCATGCACCTTGCTGCTGGCGACAACCTTGAGGTTTTCGACGCCTCCGAGCAGCGCCAGTTGACCCAGCGCTATCCTGCTCTTAGGCGTAGGCGCGATGTCGTAACCACGCTCCTCAAAGACGGAGCGGAGCAGGGTCCAACCGTCGGGGGTGCGCAAGTCGAGCAGGTCGCTTTCGGAGAATTCCTTGTTGAACTGCCTGACGAAGCGCAGGTTTCCCCTCTTAGAGGCGTTGTCGCGGCTGTGGAAATCCGGCCAGCCGAGGTGCCAGGCCATCGCCTCACTCTGTGGCAGCCACATTCCGTCTACGCTGACCTCGTAGGCTACGTAATCGACCCGCGGGATGAAATTTTGCTTGAGTTCTTCGGGCCTCGGCGGCTGGATGCTCGCTCGGCCGCGGTCGAAGTGGGCGGGGACCTTCTCTGTCGCATAGCGATATTCGCACGTCTCGGTGAAGAGACCGATCAAATCGTCCGCGCCGATGCGGGCCTCCGGGAAGTGCCCGCCCAACCGCTCCCGCAGCTCCGTCGCGCCCATCGACGCGCTGGCTATCAAGACGTCGTTCATGCGCGGGTAAACCTCACCAATCGCGGGACGAAAGCGCCCAAGCGCTCTCTCGATCGCCGCCGGCGCTTCTGCGTCCTCGAGCAAGTCGATCGGAATCCATACTGGGAAGGGCTCAGCGAAGTAGTGCTCGGCCCTGAGGTTCCAGAACAGCGCGAAGTCCTCGACGCTGTCTTCGCTCCCGGTCACCACTATGGGCCTGTAGCGGACCTCTTCGCGACGGCCTGCGGGGTACGGGGCTGCCGCGGGCTGGCGCGTCCCGTGATCTTCAGGCCCAGTAGGGTGAGCTCTGGCAGCGTCAGTGCATGTTCGCGAACGTCGTTGTCCAACAGAGCGCCCACATCGCCGGAGAGCACGCCCAACAGATCCCCGGTAACGCCGACCTCCTCCACCCGGATCGACTTGGAGAGGTCTAGTTCGAACCTGTAGCGGTGGGAGTACACCCCGTTGAGGGCGCTCTCCAGTTCCGCGTCGTTTACGCCGCCGTACCTAGCCATCACAGGCAGGTGGGAGGAAGACCATCGGGACAACCTAGGAACGACCACGAAGCGCTCGCTGTGGGGCGGCTTGAGGTCTTTGCCCACGGTGTGCAAAACCGAGTGCATCAACGCGCTGGCACTGACGAAGAGTCGCTCGGGTCCGTTCTCCGCAGTGTAAACTAGCCGCCCGAGGTCGTCCGTGAGGCGGCTTGCGAGAGGCCTGGGGGGCTCCGCTTGGGGCGCGTTCATGTTGACCACCCCGGGACTGACGACGGGATCGCGGGAGATACCGAGGGCAAGTACCTCGTCGGGATCGAGCAGGTTAAGGAGTCGGCCCCACGGCTCTCGCAGGCCCTCGGAGCGCGAGTACGGGAACGCGAAGCCGACATGGCCGCCCCAGGCCAAAGACCGAGACTCCGCGAACCGTGCCGCCATGTCGGGATCGTCCTCCGGGATCAGGCACGCTGGCCTGACCGGGCGCACGGTTGTCTCGACAACCTGAGCTCCGTCGGCGTACTCATCCAGAAGTAGTGCCCGAGTGCGGCTCACGACTTGCTCGCTTTGTTATTGAGCATCACCGGAGTCCTCGCAGACGTTTCCAACTGCTTAAGGTAGTACTTCACTGTGTTGGGGGAGAGCGCTGTCTCTCGGCTTATCTGCCCCTGCGAGAAGCCGCGCGCCTTCGTGCCGCCCCCGACCTTCACCCGGTCCTCCTCGACCACGTCCCGGTAGGCCGGGGCCTTCCCCTGCCGATTGTGAACGTCCCAGCCGAGAAGACCCATCAGCGGGTCTATGAAGTCGCCCCGCGCCTGCGTCTCGTTGTAGTCACCGGACTTGTACGCCCGGATGTTCCCCTCGAACCTCTCGACCAACTCGTAAAGCCCCGCCGGTGCGCTCATCGACCCCTCTCCCTCACCTTGCGCGAAGCTCTATTGTAGCGGCTGAAGGAGCTTAGCCACCGGTGCCGCTTCCAGCGTCATCTCCGGCGGCGATAAGGTCGAGGGCGACGGCGGCGGTCCAGGACTGTTCTCTGGAGCCTA
>CALMWA010000353.1 GCA_937873125.1 uncultured Actinomycetes bacterium
GTCCCGGACATCCCGGACTTCTGCCGCGAACTGGTCGCCGCGCTCTCCGAACAGTAGGGAAGTACAGACACACCAGTCGATACACCATGTAGAGCGATAGGGTGAGTGTCAGTTTTGATGCTTGTGACCAACAAGGAGCTGCCGTAGACTTCGCTTCATGGCGCATACCCTAAAGGACATAGTTGCTGAGATGCGGCGGATCATCCCAGACAACGCCTACTACGCTATTACTTTCACAGCTGACGAAAGCGGCAAAACTCAGTGGTCGGTGCAGTCGCGCTGGGTAGGCTTCGCCGACGGCGATCCACGTACGGAGATACGTGCTGCATCGTTGGTGTACCCAGACCGAATGACAAAGTTGTGGACCGACCTACGTGAGCCCTACGTCGTAGTGAATGAGAGAGCTTACCTCTACATATACCTGAGTGTGATCGGCGGAAATGCCCTTGTCGAGCAGCAGCTGGCTGAGAAGTGGTTGCCCCACATCGTAGAACCTACCTCGGTCAAGAAGCCTGGCTTTTTCGGCTACAGACCCGTCTCCTCGTTCTCCGAAACGGCCTTCAACCGAGCCCCAACGGCGAAGCAACGCATGCGCGTGCTGAAGCGGGATCAATACAGATGCAGAATCTGTGGGCGTAAGGCGGCCGATCACGTCGATGTCGAGCTTCACGTGCACCATGTGAAGCCTTGGGGTAAGGGCGGCCTAACGGTGGACGAAAACTTGGTAACTTTATGCCATACTTGTCACAGAGGATTGGACCCGCACGAAGATATAAGCCTCGCCATATTTCTCGAGCCGCTTGACGCCGAAAGTCAAAGAAAGCAACTGAGCGAAGGTATCAAGCGCTATCGGGCGGTCAGAAATTCTGAGAGTGGTAGCAAAGTCGTTAGAACCACGACTACTGGGACAACACGTCCTCCATCGCGCTAGGATGGAGCGAGTCGAGGAGCGGGAGAGCTACAAGGCGTCCGGTTAATTCTCTCATTCGTAGGGTAACGATGGTCTTCCGAATTCAACGGGAGGTCCAAAGATGAGCGAGAATACGCAAAAGCGAATTGTGGTGGTACTCTCCACGGCACTGGCGGCTTGGACGGCGACGAAACTGGCGGGCTCGTTCCTGGACGAGCCCGAGAGGCGTGGCGCGGGGGATGACCTCAAGGAGGCCCTGTTGCAGGGGACCTTCTCGATCATCTTCACCCTCGCGGCGTCGTGGGTGATTCGCAACGTCCTGAGCAAACGCTGGGGAAGTTAAGCGGATACATTTCGATATCAGCGTAAGCGCCGGATTCTATGCTAGTGGCGTCGTGCGATCAGGCGCCTGGCGGCGTAGCCAATCACTCATCGCGTGAAGGCGGCCACGGGGTTGTGGCGGTTGGTTGGTAGAATGGTGGCGTGAGGAGCGTTTTTTCAGTCGGTTTCGGGGTTATGTTGGCGTTGTTGCTCGGTCTGTTGCTGGTCTTCGGGATCTTCGCGCCGATTCTCTCGGTTGTCTTCGGGCTGGAGCCTTCGCGGGCCAGCGCGGTGCCGACCATCCTGCCCCTGATCGTGTTCGCTGACGGCTTCGGGTTCTATTTCGGCGGCATGCTCGCCGGATATTACGCGCACCAACGCCGCGTGTTGCACGGCGTCCTGGTAGCCGTTACGGCGTTTGGGATCTCGCCGGCGATCAACCTGGCGAGCGGCCGGAGCGCATTCCCCGCGGTCGATACGACCTGGACGGTCGTGCTGGTGGCGGCCCTGTTCGCCGTCTCCTTGGGGGCCGCTTACGTCGGGGCGCGTCGCGGGGCGGCGCTGTACACATACAATCTCGGTTACTTGCGTAAACGCCGAGCGTCCGAGCGTCGGTCACGAGAGCGTCAACAGTAGCTTGGAGAACCTTTAGCGGGCACGGATGCCGAGCGTGATGCGTCCCTCCGCATCCATGCGAGCGTTCGGATCGCGCCCGGAGTCTTGAACGTCTGAAGGTTCGTCGCCCGCTCCGGTCAGGTACACGCGCGGCTCCTCCACGCCTTCCGTAGGGTCCGAGACATAGCGGCGCCAGGCCATGTCGCCCCAGACGAACGTCAGAACGGGCTTACCGGAGGGGCCGTCCTCGACCCCGGCGTGGACCCGCGGGAGGCCGAGTGCGCGGGAGATCGAGGCGACGGTGCGACGGTGTTCGCTCGCGTTGAATAGCGAGAGGCCGGATCTCAGCCGGTGAGAGGGATCGGAGAGGCGTTCGAGGCTCTCGCGGGCGCGTTCCAACTCCTCGGCGTTTCGCTGGTTCTCTTCGCGGGCTTCGCGTAGTTGCTCCTCCAGGGACTGCACCCGCTCCTCAGCGAGGACTCGCTGCGAGTCGAGGTCCGCGAGCCGGCCCTCCCCCGACGCCTCCGCACACTCCACGCCCGAAGTCTCGTCCAGGTGCGGCGTATCCTTGTTATCCGAGATCATCCGGTATTCCCGCAGCTCTTCCTCCAGGGTTTCGCGTACCGCTTCCGACTCTTCGAGCGAGTCTTCCAGTTCCACGATACGGTTTTCGAGGGTCGAGATCTCCTCTCCAAACCTCGCGACGACCCGCTCCAGGTCTCCTTCGGCTTCGGCCTTCTGGGCTAGCCGCCGGTCCTCCAACTCCTTGAGCCGGGCAGCGTACGTCCGGATCTCGGAGGCCCGCTGCACCTGAGCGCCCGCCAGCCTCTCCTCCAACGCCCAGGTCTCGGATTTTCTCCGCTCGTCTTCCGCCGCCAGGCGCTCCTCATATTCACGCCTCACGCGGGCCAATTCTTCCTGGTGGTTCGCCCGCAACGCCCGGTTGTCCGCTTCTCTTTGGGCCTGCAGAGCCGCCACGCGGCGCTCGCCCGCCTCCTTGACCTCAGCGAGCTTCTCCGATTGCGTGCGGCGCAGGTCCTGCTCGCGGGTCTCGGCGAGGCGCTTGATGTCCCGGGCCGCCGCCTTGCGGTCCTCCTCGGCCTCGCGGGTGCGGGTGGCGATCTCCTCTCGCAGCGACTCTATCTCGGCCTGCTGGGTCTCCACAACGGCCTGATAGTCTTTCTGCAGTTCGAGCTCGCGCCCCGCCGCCGCGTTTCGTATCGCCTGCAGCGTCTGCTCCTGGCTCTCGCTCGCCGCGCTCCGCTCCTCGGCCAGCCGCTGCTCGAACGACTCTGTCAGGCGTTGTTCGAGTTCCCGACGTCGCTCGGCGGCCTGCTCACGTAGTTCATCAAGCTCCGCCTGGTGACGCGTCTCCTGGTCCCGGTACTCCTCGCGGAGCTTCTCCTCCCACTCCCGCGCTGAGGTCTCCAGAGCCTGCAGCTCCGCCCGATGACGTTCTTCGGAGGCCTCGCGTTCGCGTCGGATCTCCTCTTTCAAAGCGACGAAGCGTTCTTCGGAAGTTGCGGCTTCCACCTCGATGCGCCGCTGCTCGTCCAGTTCCTGGCGCAGCGCGGCCATCGCGTTTATGTGATCGTTGCGGAGCTTTAGCTGTTCGTCGGAGGCCGCTATGCGAAGGTCGTTTAGCTCCCGGCGGAGGTTGGAGACCTCGTCGTCCATCCTCTCGCGGCTCCGATCTACCTCTTCCAGAGCGCCCCCGCGGGCTGAGACCTCTTCCTGAGCGGCGCGCAGGGCTATGCTTGCTTCTTCGAGATCCCGGCGGAGGTTCACCACCTCTTCTTCCAGGCTGTCGATTAGGGACCCGGCTGCCGCCATCTGGCTGGCGATCTCGCCGACCGGATCACGCATCTCGTCCCGAGGCTCGTCGCTCATCGGCTCACAGCCGCATTTCTCTTGCGTGTATTGGCGCCACCATACCCCCGCCTATTGCTTTCTGGAAGCACTTCTGGCCTAGAGTAAACTGTCTCGGGCTTCGGGTAAAGTCCCTCTTCCGGTATCTAAGCGGCGGCCCGGCGCTCGAAGTGCTTTACTGGTTCCTCCGGCACTTCGGACATACACCTTCCACGACGAGCGTCGCGCTCTTGACTTGATAGGTGGTGTTCTCCTGGATCCGGCTTTCCAGATCGTCGAGGCCGACACCCGGTATCTCGGAGACCGCCCCGCAGTGTCCGCAGCGGATGTCCAGGTGCGGTTCCAGGTTCAGATCGTAGCGGGTTGGAGACTCGTTCCAATGCTTCGAGCCGATCACCCCGATCTCCTCCAGCACCGAAAGCGCCTGGTACACGGTGCCGAGCGCTACGCGAGGGTTCTTCCGCTTGACGATGAGATAAACGTCTTCGGCCGAGGGATGCCCGTCCGATTCTGTGAGAGCCTCCAGCACCGCCCGGCGCTGAGAGGTCAACGTATAACCCGACTTGCGGAACTTGTCCCGAATTCCGCTATCCATCACGCCCGAAGGCCCACTCTTGTCGGATCAATAACCATTCCTGATTCCGAGTTTATCACAGAGGGTTTCGTCCGCGGCGGTGATGCTCCTATGGGTTGTCAAGAGCCGTTATAGCTAATTTGGGCTAGGTTACGTATTTGTACACTTGCCGGGCTATGTAGCGTTTGAGGCATCGGATGATCTCGGGCTTCGTTTTTCCCTCGCTCGTACGCCTGGACACGTAGGCGCAGGTGTCAGGATCGAAGGTCATTCGACTGAGGGCTACGACGTGAAGAGCGCGGTTTGCATCGCGGTTGCCACCACGGTTTAGAGGCTGCGCGGATAGGCGGGTAGCGAATGTGTCAATGGGCAATGAGGAGCCGATTTGATCGTTCGGAGAATCG
>CALMWA010000354.1 GCA_937873125.1 uncultured Actinomycetes bacterium
CTCTTACTTCTATTTCGTGTACGAGAGGTTGTGCGCCAAACGCGTATCTATAATGAGAAGCTAACTGTTGCTGAGAAGCTAACTGTTGCATAGCTGCTTTTTGTACAAATTTTTCGTTCAATCTTCCGCGTGGCATAGCCCCTGCAATATCTATCGGTGTTCCTGACCCTCACAGCGTCGGTATTAGTTTAGTGGATGTTGTACAAGAAGGAATACAATAATTTGGGTGCAAGGTCGCACGCGCTAGCTAAACGAGGAAGAGAGCGAGTAAGGCCGCGACCAGCGTACACAATAGGTTGGTCAACTCGTTCCCCGCCCGGCGGGCAAGCGCCCCCACGAGGCTGTCCGCCACCGTGCCGAGAAAAGCGGCGAACGTCACGAGGAGCGTTACGGCCGTACTATCGAGCATCCCCAGCGAGAATCCGAGAGCGGCGGTCAGGAGAGCCGCCACGGCGCCGGCCAGCGTACCGGGTAATGAGACCGCCCCGTCCGTACCGGGAGGGACTGGACGCAGAGTCGTCACGAGGCGGGGCTCGCGGCCGTAGAGTTGCCCGACTTCGGACTCTGCGGTGTCAGCGAACGCGGCGCCGAGGGAGGCCACGAAGGCAGCCGCGAAGGCTTCGTAGCCGGTCAGGGCGGCCAGGACGGCGCAGAGGGTGGCGACGGTGCAGTTTGCGAGGGCGTTCTTCGCTCCGCGGCGACCGCCGCTTTCCTGTGCGGTGCCGCTGCGGTCCTTGACCTCGTATCCGAGCCGGGTGAGGGCGGAGCCCCCGACCACGAACAGGGCGAGGACGGCGAAGCCTTGCGGGCCGAGAGCGGCGTAGATGATCGCGCCGACCACGAACCCCCCGCTCGCCCCGCCCGCGCTCACCATGCCGAGCGCGTAGGCCAGCGCCGCGAAGGCGGCCGTTACGACTACAGCGGCTACGATGCCGGACATTGGGAGAGTCTGTCCGGAGGCGCGGTATCTGTCTCGCTACGCATCGGCAGGTATGTTACCAACCGGCGGACCAAGAACAGTACTGGGAAAGTTTCGGACAAACTCCCTCGCCGACGGGTGATCAGCGTCCCTCTAGTGTGTCTCCGCGAGCCTCTCGAGCAGCCGCCGAGCGTAGGCTTCACACTCCTGGGGCAGGGCGTGAAGCAGTGCGGGCTCTACGAGGCCGGCCCTGACGCCCGCTGCGGTCAGGTGTTCTACTCCCTGGTAGAGAAGAGACCCGGCGAGAGGACTCGGACGGCTCGGCACCGCCACGACCACGCCGTAGAGGCGGGGGTTCTCGTGGTGAAAGGCTGCTCTTACGGCGTCGATGGCGTCAGGCCGGTCCTGCCCGATGACGAAGAGGTGAACGAGCGGCCCGTCGAGGGGTTTCGCACTCCTCTCCTCTCGTAGACTCTCCCAGAGCGCCGTCGTCTTCGTATACCCGGAGCCCAACGCAACCCGCGAGAGCCCGGCCCACACGTCGCCGGCCACCTTGCGGGCGAGCGGACTATCGTAATCGACGAAGATTCCTACCGTTGTCTCGGACACGCCCCGGATGTTAGCAAAAAGGTTCCTGTTGGCATCCGCCAACCTGCACGCGGTTTCTCAGCTGCGCTTCTCCAGCCGCCGCAGAAAGACGTCTATCTCCTTTACGGTCTGGAGATCTCCGTTTCTCTCGGCGACCTCGCGGCCCTGGGTAAAGACCCGCCGGGCTTCCTCGTCCTCATTCAGCTCGTAGTGAGCGCGGCCGAGCATCCGGTAGGCTACGGAGTAATCCGGCTTGTTCCTGACGGCGCGCTGGAGATGATCTCGGGCTTCGGGGAACTCTCCCTGCTTGAAGAGCTCGGTCCCTAGAGAATAAAGGACCATCGGATTATCCAGGTCCCTCTGCAGCAGTTTGCGGAACATATCGGCCCGCGAAGTCTCCATTTGATCTCCTCCGTGGACACTTTCCCTATAGTTCAGTTGTAGCACGAAGTCCCGGCGGCTGTTAGCGTATGATTTTACCGGGGAAAACGTCGGGCTGGATCTAGCTTATACGGCCCCACGGAGCTATCTTTCGCCAGCTTTCGGTAGCGCTCTGCGGAATCCAGGACGTCGTTCACGTAAGCTTCGGAGTGATTGTAGGTGTAGAGCGCCGCCGTCCAGTCGCCGGGAGCACCACCGAGCTTCAGATAGCGGGCGGCGGCAGGGATCGCGTCCTCTGGGTCTAATATGTTCCGCGTCCCATCTCTATTGCCATCCACACCGGAGGATACCCAGGTCGAAGGGAGAAACTGCATCGGCCCCATCGCCCCGGCACTCGACGGCCCCACGTTCCCGCCGTGCTGAGACTCGATCCAGCCTACCGCCGCCAGTACGTACCAGTCCTCCTCGAACCCATACCTGGCCGCCGCCGACTTGTAGAGCGCCTTATATTTATCTTTCGACACGTCCCCTACTGGCCGGGCGAATATCTGCTCGCGCGCAATCCGGAACTCTCGCCGCCGCGATACCCCGCTCTCTGCGCTTGCCGACGGACCGTCCTGTATCCGAGCCTTCTCCCCCGGCAGAAGCGTCTGAGTCCCCACTAACGCTACCGCGCTACTAGAACTTGGGGTGCCACCTGATGTCTCAGCGTCGGACTCTTTCTTCAGCAAGTCTACCGAAATACTCTGGGAACCCGAGCCGTCGGGACCCGACGTTGCTTCGATTCGGACATCGAGCCCCTCACCGGTCTGTTGGTTTACCGAGACGGTGGCCTCCTGCGACGCGTTGACCGTGCTCTCGAACACCCGTCCGTCGGACACGCGCGTCTCCCCGACAGCAACTCCGGCAGGCAGCAGGATCAGGCCTAAAAACCCCAACACCACCATCCTGAAACCCCGCTCCATAGAGCCTCCTGTTTGCGCCACTCGCACAGGATAGACATTCTATATCACTGAAGACAAACGCAGTAGAGCCTTTTTCTGCGACTGAAAGAGACAGCCTCCTCAACAAATACGAAAAATCGTATTTGTCAGGTGTCTCTGGAAGTGAGGAGCGCCACGATAGCTTCGAGTTGATGTCGCTCACGGAAGCGTATCTCAATCTTGCCGCCCTTACGGGCAGACTTGACTTTGACGGGTAATGTTATGGCCTCTTGAATCATGCGGGACGCCTCATCGAACTCCGTAGTCTCTGATCTGGCCCCCGGATCTTCCGACTCGGGCGACGGGTCTCCTTCTCCGGCCAGCGCCGCTCTTACTAGCTCTTCGGTCTTGCGTACGGAGAGCTTCTCACAGTGAATTTTTTCGGCCATACTGATCATCTCGTCTTCGGTCGAGAGGGCCAGCAGCGCTCTAGCGTGTCCTTCTGTTAGTTTCCCCTGCAAAAGCATCTCTTGGACACTGGCAGGCAGACGCGCTAGGCGCAGGGTGTTCGTCACAGCAGCCCGGCTCTTTCCGAGTCGCCGCGCCAATTGCTCTTTGCTGAGACCAAAACCATCCATGAGCGCCTGATAGGCTGCTGCCGTCTCTAGGGGGTTGAGGTCTTCTCGCTGGAGGTTCTCGACCAGCGCGAGTTCCATCGACTCGTTCTCACCGGCCGGCCGGATCAGAACGGGCACCCGTTCGAGCCCGGCTACTTTCGCGGCCCGCAACCGCCGCTCGCCCGCGATCAACTCGAACCCCGCCTCTGTTGAGCGTATTACTAGCGGCTGCAATATTCCGACCTCGCGGATGGAGGCTGCCAGTTCCTTGATTCCGGCTTCCGGGAAGTTGCGCCGAGGCTGGTGGGCGTTGGGCCTGATGGCGGAGGTCGGGATCTCCTCGAACTTGAGTCCCCCCACGCTCTCGCCGGTCGATATCAGCGCCGATAGACCCCTTCCGAGACCCCGCCTACCCACGGCTTCGCACCTCCTCGGCGACTGCCGCGTAGGCCTCGGCCCCCGTACTTCTGGGCGCATAGAGTGCCACGGGCATACCAAAGCTCGGCGCCTCACTCAAGCGCACGTTGCGCGGGATTATAGTCTTGAACACCCGCTCTCCGAAGAAGGAGCGCACCTCGTCAGCCACCTGGTGTGCCAGATTGGTACGAGGATCGAACATGGTTAGCAGCACCCCCCCCACTTCGAGATCCGGGTTCAACTCCTGACGCACCATTCGGATGCTCCGCATGAGCTGTGTTAGGCCCTCAAGGGCGTAGTATTCGCACTGAATCGGTATCAACACCTCATCGGCCGCTGTCAAAGCGTTGAGCGTCAGGAGATCTAACGACGGCGGACAATCTAACAAGACCCTATCGTAAGTATCGTTGGGCAAGCGATCCAATGCGCGTTTCAATTTGTATTCCCGTGCCAGGGCAGAGACCATCTCGACCTCCGCGCCCACAAGATTGATGGTCGAAGGAGCCACGTGGAGCCCCTCTATATCCGTTTCTAAGGCGACCTTTTCTAGGGGCTGTCCGTCTAGCAGAACATCGTACATGCAGCCGTTTTCCCCGGCGGTTACTCCCAATCCGCTCGTGGCGTTGCCCTGGGGGTCCATATCCACGACCAGGATTCGCTCGCCCTGGGTAGCCAGATACGCTGCGAGGTTGATAGCCGTGGTGCTCTTCCCCACCCCGCCCTTCTGGTTCACTATGGCAACCACCGTCTTCACCGACGGCATCTTAGCACGCCCTATAAGCTACTTCCCCTAGTTTCCGACGCCTAGCGGGTGCTTCCTGGCCTCTCCCGGCTTACGTGGATACCTTGCCGGAGTCTCTCGTATTTTCTCCAAGACCACTAGGCAACGTTCCTCAGCCCTGACCTCCGCCAGTAATGGCACTAGTAAGACTTTGGCCACGCGAGCCCCGAGTAGCTCCGCCGCATGCGTCCCCTCTTTCAGCTCCTGGGTCGTTAGCCGGCCTTTCATCGCAACTACTTGGCCGCCAACGCGGACTAGCGGCACACAGTACTCCGCCACCGCGGCTAATGAGGAGACCGCTCGCGTAGTAGCGACATCGTAGCTAGCACGGTGTAATGGATCCTTCCCCACATTCTCCGCACGCGCGTTTAGTATTTCGACACCTTCTAATCCAAGCTCCAACGCGACATATTTTAGGAACGATGTCTTCTTCGCGGTTGATTCAACGAGCGAGGCGCTGAGCACAGGACGTGCGATTTTGAGTGGTATGCCGGGAAGTCCCCCACCTGTACCGATATCCACCATGTTGCGCGCTGTGTCGAAGCTCGGCACTAGCAAGCAACTCAATGAATCTAGTACATGGTCTTCCATAATGCGCTCGTACACTCGCGTGCCGATGACGTTGGCTAAGTCGTAGCCCTCTAGCAACCTTCCATAATGCTCTAACAATGCAATCTGGTCGCCGGTTAGTGCGATCCCCCATCGTCTTACCTGTCGTATGAAAGCATCCAAAAGGTAATTAGAGCATCGTTTCACGTGAAACGATGCTTTGCCGCCCCTTCATATATCCCACTCGATGCAAATTGTTTGTATTTACAAACAATTTGCCAGATATTAGGTTTCACGTGAAACAAGTAGTTTCAGAGTTCGGCTGGAGATATGGTTACTCGCCGGTTATAGCCTGTGCCTTCACTCATAGTGTTTACTTGTGGATTATCCTTGAGATAGACATGTACGACCCGGCGCTCCGGTGCGCTCATTGGGGGCAGTTCGACAGATCTTCTCTCTCGAATCGCCTTTCTAGCAGTCCGATGAGCGATGCCCTGAATAGCTTCTATCCTCCGCTGCCTGTAACCCTCTGCATCCAGAACTATCCGCTTGGCAAAAGGGCGGTCTTTGTAAACAGCGACATTCACGAGATATTGCAAAGAATCGATGGTCTCGCCCTTCTGTCCGATAAAAAGACCCGTTTCTGGGGAAGCTACATCCACGGCGATCTCGTCATCAGACTCGTACACGTCGATTCGCGCGTTCAGGCTCATCGCCTCTACCAGAGAGGTGACCAACGCCTTTACTTCGCTCAATAGCTCTGGCGTTACCGGCTCCTGTGGGGTTCTCTCGTCCTCCGCGTGAGAGGTATCAACAGCATTCGCATCTTCTTCAGAGATTGCGGAGTCTCGGGTCGTCGCGTCCACCGTTTCCGTTTCTCGGGGGGCTTCAATGGTGGGACTAGGGGGCAAGGTTTCTCCCAAGCGCACATTTATTCTGGCGTCCTTAGCGCCTATACCCAGAAACCCTGCGCCGCCGGGATCCACAACCTCGTACGAAAGTCTATCGGGGGCGATGTTCAGTGCAGCCGCGGCTCGGAGGACGGCTTCATCTACCGTAGCGGCGTAAAACTCTCGCATCTCTGTCATCTCTTCTTCTTTCTACGCTTTCGCTTGGCTGTCTTAGCGGCACGTTCGGCTGGATCATCCCCCGAGTCACTATTGAGAGATCGGGATGCACCGTCTCCGTTCGCAGACGCGGGGGTTGAGTTGTTAGGGCGTGATGCATTAGACGGACCAGAACTCGCAGGATCAGTAGTAGATGGCGCCTTCTTGCCCGGACCATGATGATAGATCAAGTAGTTTTGGGTCAACGTGACCAAGTTTGACGTTATCCAGTAAACAAACAGTCCGGCCGGGAAACTCCATAGAAAGATGGTGACGCCGATAGGCAAAATCCGCATCATCCAGCGCATCTGGGGTTCCACATTCTTCGACGTTATCTCCGTTGCAGCCAACATAGTTAGAGCGGACAACACAGGGAGGATGAAGTAAGAATCCATCTGCGACAGATTCTGAAACCACAGCAAGCCTCCGTCGGTGAAGCTGGGCTGAGTGGGGGGTACTGTTTTGCCTCCGGCTGTGTACCCACCAAACTGGCGGATTACATAGAAAATGCCTATAAAAATGGGCATCTGAACCAGGATCGGCAGACAACCTCCCAGGGGGTTCACCTTGCGCTCCTGGTAGAGCTTCATAATCTCTTCTTGCTGTCGCTGGCGGTTGTCCTTGTATTGACCCCTGATCTTGTCCATCTCTGGCTTTAGATCCTGCATAGCCCGCATACTCTTGACCTGTTTTACCGTCAGCGGGAAGAGTAGGCTACGAACCACCACCGTCAGAAGGACTATAGAGAGCCACCACGGGGCGCCGAGGTCGTAATGGAAGTACTTCAGCGCTACCCCGAGTAGGTTGACGACAGGGCTGAAAAGGTTCTCGAAAAAATCCGCAATGGTGTTCATAAGCCGCCCGTCACTTAACCGGGTCGAAGCCTCCTCTACAAAAAGGGTTGCACCGCAATAGTCGCCAGATTCCCAATGTTCCACCCCTGATAACTCCGTACTTCCGTATAGCTTCTATCATATATTGAGAGCAACTAGGTGTGAACCTGCACGATGGCGGCAACAGGGGGGACAAAAATCTTTGATAGATCCTTACAATACCTATAGCCACTCTACCAAACACAAGATCGTCTAACTTTTTTCCGGGTTCACGATGTCGTAGAGTTTATTCAGCGCCCTGACAAACTCTACCTGCAAATCCTCATACGAAGCTTGGGCAGATGCCTGACGAGCTGACAGTACGAGATCCAAGCCTACCTTTATCGTTGGACGAGCCTCATGAAAGACTTCTCTTAGTCTCCGCCGGACAGTATTTCGCGTGACGGCGTTCCCGACCTTCCGCGACACAGAGAGGCCCAACCTCACGGTCTCGAGCTCATTGGGAAACGCATGCACGGAAAACAACTTGCCTCTATAAGCCATGCCCCGGCGGTAAGCCCTCTCGAACTCTGGTGAGTCCGTCAGCCGCGTGACGTTACGCCGCGACAAAGATCAAACAGCCAGACGCTTCCGCCCGCGCCGACGGCGAGAGGCGATTACCCTCCGACCACCCACCGAGCTCATGCGCTTGCGGAAACCGTGCGTCCTGGCACGCTTACGACGATTGGGCTGATAAGTGCGCTTCATCTGACTCCTCTTTCATACCTGGCAAAACATAAGCAAATAAATCCCAAGGAGTATATCCGAACCGCCCGGCGCTATCCAACCGGGATGACGTTTACTCTGGCGCTCAACGAACATTGTTCTGCAGCTGACTTTAGAAGAAAATACCTGCAAGAAGGCATCTTTTTTGCAGTATCATAGTTCCGTGCATGGTCCAATACAAGACGAGATAGGGATATTTTGGCTATTTCCTGTGGCTCTATCCCTTACTTTATCCACAGGCTGTGGATAAAACTGTGGATAACTATGTTAATTATCTGCAAAACACGGTTTTATTTTCTTCAGCTATAGCGTTGCTGACCAGGGTAAGTTAAATTCCGTATGGGGATGATCCAAAGTCAGCGCACACCAGGAGAGTTTGCCGGAGCCGGTATTGGTATCCGGGTCGCGGTATACCCTGAGAATGGTGAGCCGGAGATAACTGAGGTATCCGCGGCCAGCCCTAGTTCCGCGACCGTCAAGTTCACCCGGCTAATCATGGAGAAAGTCGAGGGGTCTGGCGGCAAGGCACCAGCGGAGGCCGTACGGGAGATCGTCGAGAACCTGGTTCACGCAGAGTATCGTGGGGTGGTGGTCTCGGTGCTGGACGGTGGAGACAGCGTAAGGATCTCGGATAAGGGACCAGGGATAGAGAACAAGAGCCGCGCGATGGAGTTTGGTTTCTCCGGGGCGCAGGTGGAAATTATGCAAGACATCCGCGGAGTTGGGGCAGGGCTTGGAATCGCTCGGGCCGCCGCTGAGAAGGCTGGAGGCACGGTGACCATCGAGGACAACATCGGGGGCGGTACCGTGGCAACTATCTCTGTTGCGGGTACAGGTCAGATCCCCGACACTCCCGCGCCCTCCGAAACGAAGGCCGCGCCGCGCAAATATCTGGATGGCGTGCCGCGCATGAACATCTCCGAGAGGCAGCAGAAAGTTTTGATCACGGTCCTGGAATGCGGCGAGATAGGCCCCTCGACGGTGGCGGAGAGTCTGGAGATCAGTGTGAGCACCGCGTATCGAGACCTCTCCGTCCTGGAGGAGCACGGACTCGTCGCGGGGGAAGAGTCGGGGAAGAGGGTCGTTACGCCGCTCGGGCGGGATCTTATAGAGGCTATCGTCGGCACCTGGGTCAAGTAGCGCGTGTCCGGTCGAGTAGAAGAGGTATGGGCTAAAGTTCTGGATCGGGTCTCCGAGAACGTGGACGACACGTCGCTGAAGGTCTGGTTCGAGGGGACCCGGCCTGTAGACCTATACGAGGATGGGTTGGAGATATCCGTCCCGAACACGTTCGCCAAGGAGTACATAGAGAGCAGGTTCCGGCCGTTACTGGAGAGCGCCTTAGACTCCGTACTCGACAGAGAACAGAGCTCGCTGATAGTGAGCGTGGGGGGGACGAGTTCCGGGAGGTTGGCGAATGCCAACGGGACCGCCGAAGAAGGGGCGGAGTCTGTGCTAAACGCCCGGACTCCGCGCTCTTTCAAGACGAAGTACACATTCGACACCTTCGTCATCGGAGCCGGCAACCGCTTCGCTCATGCCGCCGCGCTCGCCGTCGCGGAGACGCCTGGAGTCGTCTACAACCCTATGTTTATCTATGGTGGGGTTGGACTCGGCAAGACCCATCTCCTGCGGGCGGTCGGCGCCTACGTGGAGGATCAGGAACCCAGCATGCGGGTGCGGTACGTGACCTGCGAGCAGTTCACCAACGACTTCATAAACTCCATGCGCGACAGTACGCCGCTCGGTTTCCAGAAGCGCTACCGAGAGAACGATGTGCTTCTCATAGACGACATCCAGTTTTTGGAGAAGAAAGTCGAGACGCAGGAGGCGTTCTTCCACACCTTCAACGCGCTCTACGAGGAGAACAAGCAGATCGTCATAGCCTCAGACCGTCACCCGAAGTACATCCAAACCCTGGAGAACCGGCTCGTAAGTCGATTCGAGTGGGGATTGGTAACGGACATCCAGCCGCCGGACCTGGAGACCCGCATCGCGATTTTGCGGAAGAAGGCGATCATGGACCGCCTGCAGGTGGACGACGAGGTACTGACGTTCATAGCCTCCAAGGTTTCCACGAACATTCGAGAGTTGGAAGGCGCACTGATCCGCATTCTGGCCTACTCTTCGCTGTATGGCCGTCAACTCAGCGTGCCGCTCGCCGAGGAAGTGCTAAAGGACATACTCCCGGATCAGGCCTACCGCGAGATACCCGTGGAGCTGATCCAGCACGAGGTCTGCCGCTATTTCGGTATCTCCAAGGCCGACCTGATAGGACAGAGCCGCTCGAAGGGCTTCGCCTATCCACGACAGGTAGCAATGTACCTGTGCCGCGAGATCACGGACGAGTCCCTCCCCAAGATCGGCCGCGCATTCGGCGGCCGCGACCACTCCACCGTCATGCACGCCACCTCGAAAATAGCCAACCTCATAAACAGTGACCGCGACACTTTCAACCAGATCCACGAGATCACGTACCACATCAAAAGCAAGCGTTGAAGTCTTATAACCCATCCCCCCAGGGGAGTAACATTGTAACAAACCTTATGCATCTAAAGCGCAAGTTATCCACACCCTGTACACAACTACAGACTTTGCCTGTGGACAACGTCCCGATGTTATCCACAGAAAATGCGACTTATCCACAGGATCTGTGGATAAACGTCGCAAACTGTGGATAAAAACATCCGAATTTTCGTATGTGGAGTAAGCGCATGAGTACATGGCAATACAGGTTGTGGATAAAGCTGTGGATAAGAGGGGTAAAAGCTGTGGATAAAGCTGTGGATGGTTTTGTGGATAACTCTAGATTGTGGATAAGTGCCGAGTTATCCACAATCTATCCACAAGATTTGGGATGTTATCCACATTTTTATCCACAGGCCGGATGCGAGAATACGGCTTACATAAAGTGAATTCGGGATGTTATCCACATATCCACAGGCCTTATTATTATTATTATTCTAATAAATATATAGTTAAGGTAGTAATAATAAGGTGAGAAGGGAGGCACCATGAGGGTTGTTTGTAACACTGAGTCGTTTAGTAAGAAGCTTGCTCTTGTCTCGCGCGGGGTGTCGGCGCGGAGCACTATTCAGTTGCTTGGCGGGATCCTCGTCGAGGCGGGGGACGGTGCCGTGCGATTGTCGGGGACGGACATGGAGTTGTCGATCCAAACCAGTTCGCCGGCGGAGGTCGAGGAGGATGGAAGGGTCGTTATACCGGCCCGGATCTTCAACGACATCGTGCGCTCATTGCCGAAGGGACAACTCTCGCTGACGCACGACAAGTCCGAGGGGACGGTAATGCTCGCGGCCGGGAGTAACGAGTACAAAATCCGGGCGTACGCCGCCGAGGACTATCCGCAGCTTCCTCAGTTTGATTCGGAAGGCGCTTTCACGATGTCCGGCGAGATATTGGTCGATACTGTGGAGAAGGTGTCGCGATCCTACTCTCGGGATGAGACTCGGCCGGTACTGACCGGTATCCTAATAAGCTTTGAGGACTCTAGGGTACGGATGGTCACGACGGACTCGTACCGTTTGAGCATCAAGGAGACGGAGCTGGCGACCACGTTCGATGGGAACCGGGAGGCGATCATCCCGGCCCGCGCCATGCAGGAGGTGGGCCGTATCTTCTCCGGCTCCGACGAGGAGCAGATAGAAGTGGCCCTTTCGGAGAACCAGGCGCTCTTCAAGATAGGGGACGTGCTGCTCGGGACGCGGCTCATAGACGGCAACTTCCCGGAGTACAAGCGTCTGCTGCCGGCGACGTTCGAGCGGGAGATATTGGTTCCACGGGAAGATTTGATCGGCACGCTGCGGCGCGTGAGTCTCTTTGCCCAGCGCCAGACGCCGCCGGTGCCGGTGAGCCTGGTGTTCTCCGAGGGGGCGGTAGAGGTAATCGTGCGTAGCCAGGAGATAGGGGAAGCCCACGAGAAGCTGCCGGCGTCGAGCGAGGACGATTTCAGCATCTCCTTCAACCCCGGATACCTGTTGGACGGTGTATCGGCGGTGGATACGGAGAACGTCATGTTTAAACTCAATGAGGCGTTGAAGCCTGGACTCATCGTCCCTGGACCGAACGACGGCAACGGGGGTGGGGAAGAAGAGCCGGACTTTTTGTACCTGATCATGCCGATGCGCGATCCTTCCCAGGGATAGCGACTTCGGCCCGCCCGTGGAACTCTCCGCTGGAATGACGCTCGGACAGGCGCTCAAAGCGTCCGGGATGGTCGGGACCGGTGGGGAGGCGAAGGTCCTGATCCAATTTGGCGAAGTCCGCGTAAACGGCGAGATCGAAACCCGCCGCGGCCGCAAGCTGAAGGCCGGCGACGTGATCGAGGTGGGGGATGAGACCTCCGGGGTCGAGCGGCTGGAGATCTCTTGACCGTCTATCTGCGCGCCCTGCGGCTCGTCAACTTCCGAAACTACGCCGACGCGACGGCCCTGCTCTCGCCCGGCCTGAATATCATCGTCGGGGACAACGCCCAGGGGAAGACGAACCTCCTGGAAGCCATCTCCTTCACCGTCACTGGTTCGACGCCACGAACCCCGAGAGAGAACGAAGTCGTCCGCTGGGGCGAGGACTTCGCCCGTACCGAGGCCCGAATCTCCCTCGACGGCTCGACGGACGAACGCGCAGTAGCCATCGGATACGCCCCCGGCCAGAAGAAGCGCATCACCGTGGACGGCGCGCCAGGTCCTTCCCTCACCAACTACGCTGCCGGCGGAGCCGGAGCAAGGGTCGTTACTTTCTTCCCGGACGACATCCGGGTTGTCAAGGGTGCTCCGGCGGACCGTCGCGAGTTCCTAGACACCCTGCTCTCCTCGCTTCGCCCGGCGTATGCGCGGGCCGTCGTCGAGTACGCGAAGGCCGTGGGACAGCGCAACCAGCTACTGAGGCGCATCAGGGACGGCTTCTCGTCCGAGCGGACTCTGGCGACGTGGGATCGCAAGGTCGTGGACTTCGGGAAAGTGGTCCTGGAGGGACGGGAGGCCGCGATGGAGCCCCTGGAAGAGTACTTCAGAGACTCTCTGAGGGTCTTGTACGGCTCGGAGAAGGCCGCGATACGCTATTCCTATACGACGACCCTCGGGGACTATTCGGAGGCGCTTAGAGAGGCTCACGCCACGGACATTGATCGTGGGACGACTTCTATCGGGCCGCACCGGGACGACTTCGAGGTGTTGCTCGGCGGGGTGAACCTGACGATGTTCGGATCGCAGGGACAGCAGAGGCTCGCGACGCTGGCGTTGAAGTTCGCGGCGCGCGATTACGTCCGGGGGATGGTTGGGGAGGATCCGATCCTGCTCTTCGACGATGTCATGAGCGAGCTGGACGAAAGCCGGAGGGAGTATCTGGCAGGGTATTTCCTGGAGAGCACGCAGGCCGTAATCTCGACGACCAACCTGGAGTATTTTGGGAGCGATATCCTGCAACGGACGCGCATCATACGCATATCTGGTGGTTCTATTCTGGAGACCGCAACAAATGGTGTAAGGAAGTAGCTCCCAAACGCGAAACAGGCTTATTTAAGCCGCAAAACGTCGATTGGGGCGTTGGGAAACCCCGAGGGATGTGTTACAATCTCCGGGTGCAAAGTTACTATGAGAATATAGTCCCCGGCGAAGGCGCCGGTCTAGTTACGAGGAGGGTCCGGTTCTTTGGCGGCTAACCCTGTTTCCAAGAATGCGAAGAGCGATTACGATGCAAGTTCCATCCAGGTTCTGGAGGGGCTCGAAGCCGTCAAGCGTCGGCCCGGTATGTATATCGGTTCGACGGGGCCGCGGGGGCTGCATCATCTCGTCTGGGAGATAGTAGACAACTCCATCGACGAGGCGCTCGCCGGTTACTGCTCGGAGATCTTGATAACGGTTCACGAGGGCAATTCCGTCTCCGTGAGCGACGACGGGCGCGGGATGCCGGTCGGAACCATGGCGAAGTATGATAAATCCGCCGCTGAGGTCATCATGACGACGCTGCACGCCGGCGGGAAGTTCGACGGGCAGGGCTACAAGGTCTCGGGTGGTCTGCACGGTGTCGGAGCTTCGGTGGTAAATGCGTTGTCGGAGTGGCTGGAGATCGAGATCCGGCGCGAGGGGCACCTCTTTTCGCAGCGCTACGAGCGGGGGTTCCCGCAGGGGGATCTGACACAGGACCGCAAACTCAAGAAGGGTGAGGGGACCGGCACGACGATCCACTTCATGCCCGACCCGGAGGTCTTTACGGAGACCATCGATCTGTCGTTCGATACCCTCACGAGGCGATTCCGGGAATCCGCGTTTCTGAACAAGGGGCTGAAGATCCGGCTCGTGGACGAGCGCGAGGAGGACCGGGATGTCACGTACCAGTACGAGGGCGGCATCCGGGACTTCGTGGAGCACATCAACGACAACAAGGACCCGGTCCACAAGACGATCTTCTACCTGGAGCGCGAGGAGGATACCGGGGTCGTCGAGGTGGCGATGCAGTGGAACTCGGGCTTCCAGGACTCTGTCTTTACGTTCGCCAACAACATCAACACCCACGAGGGCGGGGCGCACCTGTCCGGATTCCGGGGGGCGTTGACGCGCACGATCAACGACTATGCGCGGCAGAAGGGGCTCATCAAGGAGAAGGAGGAGAACCTCACCGGTGACGACATCCGTGAAGGGTTGGCGGCGGTCATCAGCGTCAAGCTCTCCGAGCCGCAGTTCGAGGGTCAGACCAAGACCAAGCTCGGTAACACGGAGATCAAAGGTCTCGTGGAGAGCTCCACGAACAAGTTCTTGGCGGAGTTCCTGGAGGAGAAGCCGGGTGAGGCGAAGGCGATCATCAATAAGGCGCTGCAGGCCGCCCGCGCCCGCCAGGCGGCTCGCAAGGTGCGAGATACGATCCGCAAGGGTTATCTGGAGAGTTCGACGCTCCCAGGTAAGCTCGCGGATTGCTCTTCCAAAGATCCGGCGCGGAGCGAGTTGTACATCGTCGAGGGTGACTCGGCGGGTGGTTCGGCGAAGCAGGGCCGGGACCGGAATTTCCAGGCGATATTGCCGCTTCGGGGGAAGATCCTGAACGTCGAGAAGGCCAACATGAATAAGGTCCTCTCGAACGTGGAGATTCAGGCCATGATCTCCGCTATCGGCGCCGGCGTCGCGGACAGCTTCAACCTCGAAGGGTGCCGCTACAACAAGATCGTGCTGATGACCGACGCGGACGTTGATGGGAGCCACATCAGGACGCTGGTGTTGACGTTCCTGTTCAGGAATATGCCGGAGCTGATCGAGGCGGGCTACGTCTACATAGCGCAGCCGCCGCTGTACAAGATCACGCACCAGCGCAAGGATCACTACGTGTACAACGAGCGCGCCCTGCGTGAGACCCTTGCGCGCCTGAACGCCAACGGCAACGCGAGCATCGGACGCTTCAAAGGCCTCGGTGAGATGAACCCGATCCAACTGTGGGAGACCACGATGGACCCACAGAACCGGACGCTGTTACAGGTCACGGTCGACTCGGCGGCGACCGCCGACGAGCTGTTCACGGCTTTGATGGGCGACAAGGTAGAGCCGCGCAAGGCCTTTATCGAAGCCAACGCCAGCGAGGTGAAGAACCTGGATGCGTAAGCTCGGGAATACGGACGAGGTAATCTAATGCTTGATACTTTTTCGGGGAATATACAGCCCCACTCCATAGAGGACGAGATAAAGGATTCGTTCCTCTCCTACGCGATGAGCGTGATCGTCTCGCGCGCACTCCCGGACGTGCGCGACGGTTTGAAGCCCGTACACCGGCGCGTCCTGTACGCGATGCACGACGTGGGACTCCAGCCGAACCGGCCGTATCGCAAGAGCGCCACGGTCGTCGGCGAGGTCATAGGTAAATACCACCCGCACGGAGACCAGGCGGCCTACGACACGCTGACCAGGATGGCGCAGGAGTTCTCGCTGCGCGCGCCACTAGTGGACGGCCAGGGCAACTTCGGGAGCGTGGACGGCGACCCGCCGGCGGCGATGCGCTACACCGAAGCGCGCCTTACGCGAATAGCGACGGAGATGCTCAGAGACATCGGTTCCGACACGGTCGACTTCGCGCCGAACTTCGACGAGAGCCAGCGCGAGCCGGTCGTGCTGCCGGCGCGGTTCCCGAACCTGCTGGTCAACGGGTCGGACGGCATTGCGGTCGGTATGGCGACGAAGATACCGCCGAACAACCTGGGCGAGGTCGTGGACGCGACCGTCGCGCTCATAGACAACCCGGACCTTGAAGACGAGGAACTGGCGAAGCATATCAAGGGGCCGGACTTTCCGACCGGCGGGGTCATCGTCGGGCTGCGGGGTATCCGGGATGCGATCACGACCGGACGCGGATCGATCAAGGTGCAGGCGAAGGCCCACACGGAACAGATAAAGAGCAACCGGACGCAGATAGTCGTCACGGAGATCCCGTACCAGGTCAACAAGAGCTACCTGCTGCAGAAGATCGCAGAGCTCGTCAAGGAACGGAAGCTCGACGGCATCTCCGATCTGCGCGACGAGTCGGACCGTAACGGGATGCGGATCGTCATCGAACTGAAGCGTGAAGCGGTGCCGAAGGTCGTCCTGAACAACCTCTACAAGCACACCCAGATGCAGCAGAGCTTCGGAGTGAACCTCGTAGCCCTCGTGGACGGCGTGCCGAAGACACTCTCGTACAAGCAGGTTCTCAAGTACTACGTCGCGCACCAGTTCGAGGTCGTGACGCGCCGGACCCGGTACGAGTTAGAGAGGGCGCAGGCTCGGGCGCACATCCTCGAAGGGCTCTTGATCGCGCTGTTGAACCTCGACGAGGTCGTGGCGACTATCCGCCGCTCGCGCAGCGTGGAGACGGCGCGCAGCAACCTGATGAAGACCTTCAAGCTCTCCGAGCGGCAGGCGCAGGCTATCCTCGACTTGCGGTTGCAGCGGCTCACCGCGCTTGAGCGGCAGAAGGTCGAGCAGGAGCACAAGGACTTGCGAGAGAAGATTGAGTACCTGGAGAGCGTCCTCGCCGACGACGGCAAGGTCTACGAGATCATCAAGGAGGAGTTGCTGGAGGTCCGGGCCGCCTACGCCGACGAGCGCCGCACGGCGATTACGGCCGAGGAAGGCGTGGACTTCGAGATCGAAGACCTCATCGCTGAGGAGGAGATGGTCATCTCCATCTCCAACGGCGGCTACCTCAAGAGCGTACCGGTCAACACGTTCCGAAAGCAGGGACGTGGCGGGGTCGGGGTCGCGGGGATGGAGTTGAAAGAGGGCGACTACATCGAGCATCTCTTCATTACCACGACCCATCACTACATGCTCTTCTTTACCAACCGGGGCAAGGTGTACCGGCTCAAGGTGCATCAGCTACCGAGGATGGGACGGACGGCGAAGGGCCGCCACATCGCCAACCTGCTCCCGTTCGCGCAGGGGGAGAGGATTCAGACCGTCATCGCAACGAAGGAGTTCGACGAGTCGGAGTACCTGCTCTTCGCGACGAAGAACGGCATCGTCAAGAAGACGAACTTCCTGGAGTACAACACGCCGCTAAAGAGCGACGGGATCATCGCGATCAACCTCGCGGATGACGACGAGTTGATCTCTGTGCGCCAGGTCTCGGAGGGCGCGGACGTGGTGCTGGTCAGCCGTAATGGCAAGGCCATCCGCTTCAAGCAGACTGACGCGCGGCCGATGGGCCGGGCAACCGCCGGGGTCAAGGGGATCACGCTAAAAAACGACGACGTCGTCTTGAGCATGGACGTGGTCTCCGATGACACGGCGGACTTGTTCATGATCACGGAGAAGGGCTTCGGCAAGCGCACGTCTCTGGCGGGGTTCCCTACGCACGGACGCGGCGGTCAGGGCGTGATCGCGATGAAGACCGACGGCGAGCGGGGCAAGCTGAAGGGCGTGCGGGTCGTCCGGCCAGGGCTGCACGAGCTAATGATCGTCTCCAACTTCGGGACGACCATTCGCATGGACGCCGACTCGGTCTCTCAGCAGGGCCGCGTCGCGCAGGGCGTGCGGGTGATGAACCTGCGCTCCGGCGACTCGGTGAGCGCCATCGCCAAGGTGGTGTCGTCGCGCTCCGCCGATGCCGACGGGGCGACGGACGAGTTGTCGCTGGAGGAGTTGACGGGCGAGGACGGGATCGGCGAGTCTGCGGTGGGACTGCCGGAGGCCGGACTGTCCGAGGTGAACGGAAACGGCGAGGTCCCCGATGCATAGCGAGTGCAACGGTGTGGTCGAGTGTACGGCGCTCGTACTGGCCGAGAGCTGCACAGAGTACCAGGACCGGCTGACGCTCTTCGGGATACTCGACGAGATAATGGCGAGCGGCGACGGCGAGACCTCCTTCGTCGTATACACCAAGTTCGAGGGATGCGAGCACGCCTCGGACAAAGAGCGTCGCGCTCGCATCCTCATCACCGACGAGGAGGGTGAAGTCCTCATGGAGTCCGCCGAGTACTCCGTATACCTCGACGGGACCGAGGAGCCCGTCACCATAGTCGCCGCCTTCGACCTCCCCGAAGATTTCGAGGTCGGAGAGCAGCTACTCTGGGTAGAAGCCGTTCTCGATGACGAGACGCTCGCCCAGACCGCAGTCAGAATTCACGACCGTTACAGTGTCTAATAAACCGACGACGAGGCCCGGAGATCCGGGCCTCTCTCACTACACAAGGAAACCGATTTATGCCTGAAGATCTGGCAGTATTTATCGACTGGGAGAACATCTACATCTCCACGGTCACGGAGTACAAGTCCAAACCCAACGTATCCGCCATCCTGGAGAAGTCCCGCGAGTACGGACGCATCGTCTCCGCCACGGCCTACGCCGACTGGACCGACGGTGATTTCCGAAACGCGCCGCCAACCCTCTACTCGAACGGCATCTCGCCGCGCTACATCTCCGCGAGGTACTTCCCCGGCGGACGCTCCCAGAAGCGCCGCACCAACTCGATAGACGTGATGCTCGCGGTGGAGTGCTCGGACTTTCTGCACAATCACCCGCAGGTGGACACCTACGTGCTGGTGACGGGAGACGGGGACTTCATACCGCTCGTAAGCCTCCTGCGGAGTCAGGGCAAGGTCGTCGTCGTGATCGGGGTGTCGGAGGCGACTTCGTACCATCTCATAGAGTCCGCCGACCACTTTATTTCCTACGCTTCGCTCCTCGAAGAGGACCGGGCCGCAAGAGCGCCCGACAAGGAGCCGAAGAAGAAAGACGCCGACCCCTACGAGGAGCTGGTGCGGGCCGTCGAGACGCTGAAGAGGGGTGGGAAGACCCGCGTCCTGGGTCAGGTAAAGCAGCAGATGATCGTGCAGCTCGGCTCCTTCGCCTAGCGCAACCCTGGTTACAAGAAGTTAAGGGACTTGGCCGTGGGGCCAGAACCCGGGGGGTTGGTCACCGCGGGGGACCGGAGCGGACCCCACGGGTCCCCGCTCCGGGCAG
>CALMWA010000355.1 GCA_937873125.1 uncultured Actinomycetes bacterium
CACTCCCGCGCCGTAAAGTCCACCCCCTCGAAGAAGCTTTGCGCGTTCCATACCGAGAGCGCCGTGAATTCGGAGATGTTCTTCTCCCCCACCGTGACGGCCAGAGCCTCGGGCCTGAGCCTCGCGCCTTTGCACTTTGGGCAGGGGACGTGGCTCATGTACTCCTCGATCTTCTCCCGCCGGTACTCGGAGTCCGTCTCCGCGTAACGCTTCTCCAGGTTACCAACCACGCCGTCGAACTGCGTCATGTACTGGCGGCGGCGGTTGTAGCGGTTGCGGTACGAGACGTAGATGCGGTCCCCGTTCGTCCCGAACAGGATGGTATTGCGATGCTCCTCGGGGAGATCGCGCCAGGGTACGTCCAGGTCGATCCCGTACTTCTCCGACAGCGCGCCGAGCACGCTGCGGTGGTACTCGGTCTGCGAGTTGGCCCACGGAACGACAGCCCCCTCGTTTACGCTCAAATCCTCGTTCGGGACGGTGAGCGCCGGGTCTATCTCCAGGCGGCTCCCCAGGCCGTCGCAGCGGTCGCAGGCGCCGTGCGGGCTGTTGAACGAGAACGTGCGCGGCTGAATCTCCGCGATGGACGCTCCGCAGTTCGTGCAGGTGAAGTTCTCCGAGAACAGCAGCGACTCGCCGGTTCCATCCCCTTCTACCGTCTCGATCAGGACGAGTCCCTCGGCCAGCTTGAGGGTGGTTTCTATCGAATCCGTGAGGCGGCGTTCGATACCCTCCCGGATCACGAGCCGGTCAACGACAACTTCGATGTCGTGCTTGTACTTTTTGTCGAGACCGAGATCCACGGGCAACTCGTGCAACTCACCGTCCACCCGCACCCGCGCATACCCGTCCTCGGCAAGGTCCTTGAACATCTTGCCGTACTCGCCCTTGCGTCCCCGCACCACCGGTGCGAGCACCATGAACCGCGTCTTCTCCGGTAGCGTCAGAACCTTCTCGACCATCTGCTGCGGCGACGATGAAGCGACCGGGAAACCGCAGACGTGGCAGTGGGGGCGTCCGGCGCGAGCGTACAGCAGGCGCAGGTAGTCGTAGATCTCCGTTACCGTCGCCACGGTCGAGCGGGGGTTATTGGAGGTCGTCTTCTGGTCTATCGAAACGGCCGGGGAGAGGCCGTCGATGTGGTCCACGTCCGGCTTGTCCATCTGCCCGAGAAACTGCCTCGCGTAAGCGGAGAGGCTTTCGACGTAGCGGCGTTGGCCCTCAGCGTAGATGGTATCGAAAGCCAGCGATGACTTGCCGCTCCCGGAGAGGCCGGTGACGACGGTCATCACGTCGCGTGGCAGGGAGACGGTAATGTCCTTCAGGTTATGTTCGCGCGCCCCCCGCACGACGATATGCTCTTCGGCGATCTCCGCTCACCCCTTCTGTCCGGGACATTTTCGACAAGTATACGGCCCCCTTGACGGAGGCCAAAGAACCAGATTACTATTCTCCGAATTTTATCATCCGCACGGCACTCTCAAGAGCCGCCCCGGCGACTGAATTTGCCATTCTGTCCGTGAGCGCCCAAAATGATACGTGTCGGTTACACCGCGTTGCGAACGGAGACGGCTTGATCCTGAAGGACTTCTCTCGAATTTTGTTGGAAGAGCTCGGCGCGGACTGTCCCCTGCCGGGCGATGCTTCCCGCGAGGTGCGAGGGTTCGCCATAGACGAGCCGGTCAAGGGCTGGCTGGAGCCAGATGAGGCAGCCGTCACCGCCCGCGAGAGCCTGGACGAGGATTTCCTGAGCACGGTCTCCGAAGCGGGCGCGCCGGTCGTGGTGTGGCGGTCGGAGGCAGCGCCGGACAAGGAAGTAACGGAGCGGGCGGCGGCGCTGGGGCTGGGGATCTTCGTTCTGCCGCCGGAGACGCCGCTACGGCGTTTGCTCGCCATCTTCTCCGAAGGCGACGGTCTTTTGCTTCATTCCCACGGCACGGGACGGGCGCTGCTGGAGAGTACGAGCGGCGAGACTTCCATCGAAGGTCTGACGCTCCGCATCTCGAAGCTTCTGGGGCGTGAGATCGTGGTCGAGGACCCGGTCGGCCGTCTGCTGGCCCGCAGCCACGACGCCCCGAACGGCCTGCACGAACTGCTCGAAGACCACGGCCTGCGCGCCTCGCGCAGCACCGGGGTGGACGAAACGCGCCGGGAGCGGCGTGACCGCTACGCCCGCCTCCCGGACGGCTACCTCTCGGTCCCGGTCGAGCGCTGGCGGGTGGAGGATAGGGAACTGTTCTGGACGCCCATCGGAACCGGCGCCCCGGCGGGATATATGTGGATGGATCTCAAGGACAAACCGCTGGACCCCCGGGACGTGGTGCTTCTGTATTGGGCGAGGCGCATTCTGGAGGTGGAGCTGGGCAAAGAGCGCATCCGGCTGGAGACCGAGCTTGGCGTCCGGGGAGACTTCGTGGACGATCTGATCAACGGCCACTACGGCTCCGTCGAACTACTGCTTCAGCGCGCCCGCTATCTCGGCGCGGACCTCGCCGACGGTGCGCTCGTCCTGATCGTGGACATAGACAGCTTCGCCCGCTACCTGGAGCGCCGCAAGCTGAAGGAACCGGCCATCCAGGAACTGAAAAAACGCCTCGCCGACGCGGTACGCCTCCAGACCCGCCAGCTCTTCACCAACTTCCTGCTCGGCCCCCGCTCGGACAACGTCATCCTGTTCCTCGGACGCTCCGAGGACGGTGATGCTAAAGAGCTGTCGGAGACCGCCCGGCGGCTCGCGGCCCAGATACAGCGCTACGTCAAGGGCCTGCTGCCAGACCTGACGGTCTCCATCGGCATCGGACGGTACAAGAACGACCCGAAATCTCTGCCGGACGCCTACTCCGAGGCGGAGGTGGCGCTGGAGATCGGGCACCGTATTCACGGCCCCTCCTCCGTCTCGACGTTCGAGGGGACCGGCACTTACAAGCTCCTCTTCCGCGTCCTGCAGGAAGACCCCGGCGAGCTTGAGTCCTTCTATGGCGAGACCCTGGAGCCCGTCGTCCGCTACGACTCCCGCTACGGCACGGAGTTGGTCCACACGCTCCTGACCTACCTGGGGAACGACGCCTCGACCGTCAAGACGGCCTCCGGCCTCTTCGCCCACCGCCACACCATCCGCTACCGCCTGGACCGCGTGGGTGAACTGACCGGCCTGGACGTGGACCGCAGCGAGGATCGCGAACGCCTCACCTTGGGTATAAAGGCTATGCAGTTACTCGGCCGCGTCCCCGAGCAACCCTCCAGCTTCTCCGACCGCTAGCTACCGCTTCGGCTAATGCTCCGCGCTTCTTATACAAAGGGGCGAATTCCGGGCCGCGTCTCCGGCGCCATCTTTGTACATCGGGCTAAAGACTGACTTCACATAGGGGTCTATGCTGGCGGAGTCCGATTATCTCATTGCAAGGAGGAAGTCGTTTTGCGTCGGTTAGGACTCTTATTGACCGTGGCTATGGTTCTCGTACTAGCGCTACCGGCAATCGCATTCGCCCAGGACAAGCCGACCGTGGCGGATCTCTCGCTGGCGGCCGATACCGTCTGGGTCATCGTGGCGGCGGTGCTGGTGTTGTTCATGCAGGCGGGCTTCGCAATGCTGGAGGTTGGCTTCTCGCGCATGAAGAACGTCGGGAGCGTGGTCGCCAAGATCCTGGTAAACCTCGCCATAGCGGCGCTCTTGTTCTGGGCGGTCGGCTTCGCGTTCACCTTCTCCGATGGTGGCGCGCTCAACTCGATCATCGGCACCCAGGGCTTCTTCCTGGCGGTCCCCGAGGCGCAGGTGGACAAGGTCTTCACTGGTCTCTCCTGGACTCAGGTTCCGCTCTCGGCCAAGTTCCTGTTCCAGGTGGCGTTCGCCGCGGTCTCGCTCGCTATCGTGTGGGGCACGATGCTGGAGCGGACCAAGTTTGCCGTATACGTGGTCTTCGCGGTAGTCTTCGTCGGCCTCATTTACCCGCTGGTTGGACACTGGATCTGGGGCGGCGGCTGGCTCGCTTCCCTCGGCATGCAGGACTTCGCCGGCTCCACCGTCGTCCATCTCTCCGGTGCGATGGCGGCCCTGGCGGGAACCCTGCTCCTCGGCCCCCGTCTGGGTAAGTACGACGATGCGGGGCGTGCGATCACGATCCCCGGCCATAACATGCCGCTCGCCGTCCTCGGCGTGCTGATCCTGTGGGTCGGCTGGTACGGCTTCAATCCCGGCTCGACGATGGCCGCTACTCCGCAGATCGCCGACATCGCCCTCACCACCACCCTGGCCGCCGCCGCCGGAGTCCTCGGCGCCATGATCATGAGCTACGTTTACCGGCGTCACGTAGACGTCGGCATGGGCGGCAACGGCGCCATCGCGGCTCTCGTCGCCATCACCGCGCCGTGCGCCTTCGTTGCGCCGTGGGCCTCGGTCGTTATCGGTCTGATCGCCGGCGTCGTCATGTACATGACGCTGGTGTACGTGGACAAGATCGGGGTGGACGATCCGCTGGGCGCGATAGCGGCGCACGGTATGGGCGGCATCTGGGGCACGCTCTCCGCCGGACTCTTCACTACTCCGGCGCTCGCGGCCGTCGGCCAGCCGGGCCTGTTCTACGGCGGCGGGTTCACCCAGCTCGGCGTCCAGGCTCTCGGCATCGTGGCTTCGGGAGGCTTCGTCTTCCTAACGTCGCTCACGGTCTTCGCTATCCTGAAGGCAACCATCGGTCTGCGCGTGAAGCCGGAGCAGGAGTTGGACGGTCTCGACATCCACGAGCACGGCGTCTTCGGCTACGGCGAGCAACTCATCGCCACCGACTACCAGAACGGCAACGGGCACAAGACCCCTGGCCCGGTAGAGAGCGCCCCGAAGGGCAGCGCCTAAAACATCAAGTAGAGCATCGCACCGGGCGGGGAATTCCCGCCCGGTGCTTTTGAACGTCAGGACTGAATATCAGGACCCCTGGGGAGACTCCTTCGGGGTCATTCTGTATCCTGAGTAAGACCATAGATCTTGAGACAGACGGAGGTAGGGTTGGAAGCACCGATCACGCAGGCCACGGGCCACAACAACACCATCGTCAGCGTTTACCCCGACCGGGTGGAGCTGAAGACCGGCTGGCAGGGCCAGAACGTGGAACGCATCGGCTTGCGCGATATCGCGGCCGTCAGCTCTAGCGGCGTGGTCAACGTCACCCTGACCCTCCAGACCAACACCGGACAGTTGCACCGACTAACCCGCATGGCGCTGCCGGACGCCCGAAGGATCAAAACGGCCATAGAACAGCAGAAACAGCGCGCCGGCCTCTACGACTGACCGCCCCTAATAAGGAACCGGCGACAGAATCCCCTGGACAATAATTGCCCCGGTAACTCCAACTCCGGCGAGCCCCAGCAGCGCCGCCGTAACCCACAAATCTTCTCGCCCGTCCGTGACCGGCTTCCGAACGCCCCACGCCGCCACGCTCACCATCAGGGTGACCACCAGCGAACCCACGAAAACCGGACCGCCGAACGCCGCCTCCGATAGCATACGATCCGATGTTCTCAGATACAGAATAACTATCGAGACGACCGCCGCCGCCACCTGCGACACTCCCACAACAATCAGCAGCCGTCCAACACCCCGATCCGGCTCGAACGCGTTCCCGTACCAGTAAGATCCCAGAGCCCCCCATCAACCCGTTCACGCCCGCCGACACGAAATAGGCCGCAGTCTCACCCACCAACAGAAACAGCACCAGCGTAAGCGGTAATCCGACCAACCCCCACAGACCGCCCCGGCCAAGACACTCAAATACCAGACAGGATCACGCATCAGACTCCTCGCCTTCACTTACGATGTAAGTGTAAGCCTTATGCTGTAAGCTGTCAACAGTCTGACAAGGAGGTGAGGGATGGTGGTCGAGAAGCGGCGTCCGCTGAACCGACGACGGATACTAGAGGCGGCGGTGCGGTATGTGGATCGGGAGGGGCTAGAGGCTCTGAGCATGCGGAAGCTCGGTACGGAGCTCGGCGTGGAGGCGATGTCGCTCTACAACCACGTCCCGAACAAGGATGCTCTGCTCGACGGGATGGTGGAGGTGATGCTCGGAGAGTTGGGCGTCCCACCGCCGGGCGAAGACTGGGAGGAGCGCGTGCGGGAGGCGTACCGGGCATTCCGGCGCATGGCGCACGAGCACCCGAACATCTTTCCGCTGCTCGTCACCCGCCCGCCGGAGACGATGTACGGGGCGTGGCTGGTGGAGGAGTTCCTGGAGACGCTGCGGGGGGCCGGCTTCGACGCTGAGACCGGGCTGCACGCTTACCGCGTCATCTCCAGCTACGCCGCCGGGTACGCGATGGCCGAGATCCGGGACTTCGCACTTCAACCCGATGCTTCCCGTTCCAACAGTATGGATCTACCCGCCGAAGAGTTCCCCCGGCTCGCGGAGTTGTCGCCGAAGCTGAAAGACACGGACCTCGACGCGGAGTTCGAGTTCGGCCTCGACCTGATCCTCAGCGGCCTGAAGGCCCGTCTCTGACTCCTTGAAGAACCTCGTGATCCGCCGCCCGTTCGTCTTCTCCGTGGTTCTCCTAGTGGCGCTGTTGGCTCTCACCCTTGTCGCCCGGATTCTTCTTCCGGCCGCCCCTATAGGGGACGTCTCCGGTCTCTCCTCCGAGGCGCTCGAACCTCCGTCGCTCCTGGAGCAATCCATCACCGCGCTAAAGAACGCCGACAACCTGTTCTGGGTGCTGGCGCTCGCGCTCGCCGCAGTGGTCCTCACGCTGCTCGGCTGGTGGCACGAAGCCGGGTTCCGGCGGCTCCGCTGGCGTAAGCTCTACCTGATCCTCTTTCCGCTCGCCGTCTGCGCCTTCGCGCTCTCCGACGGCTTCCTACTCCCGGACGCCGGGCCGCTCGTGACCGGCTTGCTCGTGGTCTTTATCGCTGCGCTCGGTGAGGAGGCTATCTTCCGCGGTCTGCTGTGGCGAGCGTTCATCCCTCGCGGCCCGTTACAGACGGTGGTCATCACGTCCGTTCTGACCGGGGTGTTGTATCTTGCCCGCGCCACCAACGACGCACTGCCAGAGGCGATTCGGCTGACGACCGTGGCGGCCTGCGGCGCGGTCACTTACGGCGCGATCCGGTGGCGCACCGCTTCCATCTGGCCGGCGGTCTTCGTTCATGCAGCGCTGGCTTACGTCCCCACCATCTCCGCGCTCGGCTCGGCCAAATACCCGGTCTTGGTCTGGATCAGCACGCTGGGCTTCGTTCTCTACGGTCTGTTTCTGCTCCGCAACCGGCGCGTCAGGTTGGACGGCGGCTAGAGCGCGACGGCCTCTCAAGCGGGGTTTCGCCCCATCCCGGCCTCACGAGCGCGGACTATGGCCTGGGAACGGTCGGCGACCTGCAGCTTGAGGAAGATATTGGAGACGTTGTTACGGACGGTCTTGTGGCTGAGGGAAAGCTCGCGCGCTATCTCGGGGTTGGCTAGACCTCTCGCCATCAGGTCCAGGACTTCCCGCTCGCGTCCGGTCAGCTCAGGGAATACCTCGGCGGGAGCGGGCTTCGGCGCGGAGAAAAAGCCCATGAGCCGGCGCGCTATGTCCGGCCCGAAGTGGGCCTCACCATCGGCCACGGCGCGCAAGACCTTCACGACCTCGTCCGCATCCGCGCCCTTGAGCACGTAACCGCGGGCTCCGGCGCGCATCGCGGCGAAGACCGAATCATCCTCCCCGAACATTGTGACCACCACTATCCCGATATCGGGGTTCAGCTCCAGAATCCGGCGCGTGGCCTCTATGCCGTTGATCCCCGGCATCTGTATGTCCATGAGGACGACGTGGGGTTTTAGTTCGGCGGCGAGTTCTACGGCCTCTTCGCCGGTTTCAGCTTCTCCCGCCACCTCGAAGTCCTGCTCGGAACGCAGCATCGCCTTGAGCCCGTACCGGAAAAGGGCATGGTCGTCGGCGATCAGGACCCGAGTCTTCTCCGTAAAGGCGTCCTGCTGGTTCACCTAGCCCTGGCCCTCCTCTTTGGTGAGCAGTGGGAGCATCGCCAGAACGCGCGTGCCCCCTTCCGGCGACGACTCCACGACGAGCCTGCCCCCGAGTTCGTCCGCCCTTTCGGCCATCGAGCTGAGGCCCACCCCGGCCTTCCGGTTCGCCGGCATGCCCACCCCGTCGTCCGAGACTTCCATTTCCAGCGTCCGGGAGGCTTCGTTCACCGCGAGTCTTACGCGGCAGGTGGAGGCGCGGGCGTGGCGCACGACGTTGGTGATCGCCTCCTGGACTATGCGGTAGCAGGCCACCTCGACCGCCGCGGATAGCGGTGGGAGTTCCTTCGGCGCCTCGACATCGAAGACGAGGCCGTTGTTCCGGCGCGCCCCGCCGGAGGCGAGCTCGCTGGCGAGAAGACCCTGGTTCGCGGCCTGCTCACGGATCGCCTCTATGAGGCCCAGGTCGTCGAGCGCCGGCGGACGGAGATCATAGACCAGCCGCCGTATATCCATTACAGCCTCTTTCGTCTGGCCCTTGAGCTGCCGCAGTATCGCTTCGGCCTCTTCCGGCTCCTCGTCCAGTATCTTCAGGGAGACGTCTATACCGAGGCCGAGGCTTGCGAGTGTCGGCCCCAGGCCGTCGTGCAGGTCGCGCCTCAAGCGCCGCCGCTCCTCCTCACGGGCGCTGACCAGCCGCTCCCTCGAACGCTGCAGATCCGCGGTGAGCCGGACGGCGTGCGCGGCCACCTCGGCGTTGCGGGCGAGGTCCTCCAGCAGGCTCCTATCCGCCGGACTGAAAGACTCACCCGGCGCCCGGGGCGCGAGGACGAGGCGTCCGACGGTCTCGCCCCCGTAAGAGAGCGGCAGGATGGTCTGCTCCCCCGTGGGGACTCCATGCACGGCGGCGACCTCGTAGCCGTCCCGACGCTTCAGTTCGATCGCCGCGTAGGGCAGCTTGAGCGCTCCGGCGACCGTCTCGACGATTGTTGGGAAGACCGTCCCCGGCTCCAGGGCAGCGTCCAGCCGCCGTCCCAGGCGCGAGAGTACCGCGTAGGGATCGTCGCGTTCGCCGTACATCAGGCGGTTCACCCCGCGCTGCAGACGTTCGCGCAGGGGCGCGAAGATAACCGCCACGAGACCGGCGGCGAGTAGCGAGAGCAAGAAGCTCCCACGCTCCTGCAGGATCGAGCCGAGTCCGCCCACAACCAGCACATAGACGCCGATCACGACGGCTGTCAGAGCGCCGAAGACCAGAGCGCGGTTGATGATGACGTCGATATCCCACAGCCGGTAGCGGAGGATCGCGATGCCGAGCGACAGCGGGATCAGCAACATCGCAACGCTGACCACCGTCGCCTCCGCCAGCGTGTAGAACACCTTCGAGACGCCAGGCTTTAGCAACGTCGAAGACAAGGCGGCAGGCACGGCCATAGCGGCCGCCAGGAAGATGGCCGCCGTCAGGCCGGAGACGACCCACTTCGTCTGCTGGCGTTCGACCGGTCCGGAGACTCTCAAGTAGCGGTAGATCTGCGCAAAGACCACTGACCCGAACAGGCCCAACACCAGCGGCACCACGAGCAGCGGGGACCAGGCGCTCGGATGGAACGCTGAATCATTGGGCGCCAAGTACAGGGCCGCCACGTACAGCGCCCAGACGAGCACCAGCGGACGAGCCCAACGAGGAACGAAACGGCCATCCGGGAAGACGAAGAACGAGACAAAAAACGACACGTACCCGAAGATCACGACGAAAGCACCGAGCTGACCCAGCGCCGGATGAACCGCCGCGGACTTGTCCACCACGCCAAGCGCACCGAATGCGACCAGCATCAGGGAGAAAAACAGGGCCAGCCGATCATCGGACCTTCGCCAGAAAATGACGGCCCCGATCATCCAGAAGCCAAGCATGGAGATGATCTCAGCCGCCAGACTGTAGCCAGCGTAGAAGCCTACCGAGAGTCCGATGTCCCGAAGCGCGCCAACGTCCTGGGGCGCCAGCCTCCAATAAGGACGGCACTCAGAACCTGCGACGCACACGGTACTGTACTCCGAATAGGCCACCGGCAGCGTCGCAATCGCGAGACCGACGACCAGGGCGCTCATGGCGACCCACACGGCTCGCGCGGCCATCAAACGCCGCCCCCGCAACGCGCCCGGCGGCGAAGCCAGGGACCGCGCGACCATATCCGTCTGGGTCCATTGCTGGCTCACGGGCACGCGCTCTCCACGGCCGTCAGCCCCGGCGCGGACATCCAGCGTCGCAAAAGAGTCCCGATGAGCAACGCTCGGCCCAAGATCAACCCTACTCCGAGGTGGACGAGTTCACACGCCAGCAACACCTGGGACAGATCAGGCAGATAAAGCGGGCCGCCATCTCGGACGAGCTATCGCGGACAAGAGGATCTTCCATCAACCATTCCTGGACTTCCGGCCGAAGCGCCGGTCGCTGGTCGGCGTCCTGCTGCGTTTCGATGTGCATCCAGGTCTCTTTTATCCGGTCGTCCGCGATGTGGTGGATGCTGATGCCCCACACCTCTGTCCAGCTTCCGGCGCCCGGTGTCTCCTCGGCCAGCGTGCCGCTGATCCTCCAGCGCAGCACCACCTTCTCCCCCTCGGCTAACGCGTCCTCGACCGTCACCCGGAGGTCCGGCAACGCTCTCCGAAGCAGGCTCGCGAACGCCTGCATCACACCCGAACCGCGATCCTCCCCAGAGAGAAACGAATGATGGACCACATGGTCCCGCGCGAACAACTCATCTGCCTCATCCAGGCGGCCCTCGCCAAGAACGACCGTCCAGAAACGCCCTACGATCTCTTTGTTCTTCTCCCCCGGCATACGGCATCCTCCTCGCCACTTCGCTCGTCACCCGTGCTTCAATCCACTATAAACGAAACCAGCAACCGGCGGAACTCCTCTCAGGCTCTCCTCAAAGGATCGGGTCCGCACAGGGTCTCCGCCGGGCCGCCACCTCGATCAGCAAGGGTTTGAGACCCCGGATCTCCTCAAGAAACTGATCGTAGTTGACTCCCTTGCGTATGAACAAGTCGGCCTGCGAGTCCCCTTCACGCCCTAGCACCACGCCTTCTTCAGCGGAGGTCAGCACCGCCACGAACAGCGATCTCAACCGCTCGTCCGCCCGGATGCTTTCGAGCACCTCCGCGCCGTTCATCCCCGGAAGCTTCGCGTCCAGCAGCACGAGACCGGGCAGCGACCGGGCACGCCGCAGATACTCGACGGCTTCGACCCCGTCGCGGGCGACCGCCACCTCCTCACCCATACCGTTCTTCCTCAGCGCCCGCAGGGTGAGCAACTCATCATCGGGGCTGTCCTCCACCAGCAGAATAGTCGGCATCTTCACGGTCATGCCCTCCTCGTAACCGCGCAACCGGGTCGCCTGAAAATCGGTTCGAGATCTATGAGTACGCACACGAATCTTCCTTCGCTCGCCGTCTCTCGTCCTTCTGACCCGAACATTACGGTAAGGAGTGTCCCGCCGTCATCGGCCCGGTGTCCCGAACAATTCAGGAACTTTTGTCCCGGTTTGTCCCGATCCACCAGAAAAGGCGCGGTCGTGCCAACGCCTGATGCTGACCCGAACTTACGAGTTCGGCCAGGTCTTACACTGTGATCTCCTCATTCGAGCGAACGAAGGCTGTAGATATGTGTACAGGTAAATAAAGACTTGCCAATCTGCAAGCCGCCACGACAGAATCCCTGTTTTCGGAAGTTCGGCAAGAGGGTTCCACATATGAGGATGCGCTAGGTTACGGTAGCTGGCATCATGCTTGTGGTGGAAAGGTTAGCCCGCCGGGTTGCAGGCGGGAGTAAGGAGAAGCGCCATGTACGCGCGAGTCAACACCTTCGAGGGGTCTCCAGACCGACTGGGTTCCGCGTTACGCCACATCCGGGATCAGACCTTGCCTCAGCTCCAACAACAGGCAGGGTTCGAGGGGATTATGGTCCTCGTAGACCGGCAAACGCGCAAGATGGTCGGCGTAGTCCTGTGGGAAGACGAGAAGGCTATGAGGGACAGCGAGGAAGTAGCTAAACGCCTGCGCAGCGAGGCGGCCCAGGCCGGAGGCCAGACGTTGACGCGCGTAGAGCGGTACGAGGTTGCTCTCTTTGAAGCACCGAGATAGCGCGAGAGAGTTCGAATACCGCTTGAGGGTAGGTCTGCTAGATGCCAGTCCTTCTCTCGCCTTTGCAACAATTCTTTTATGGTGCAGTGACTGGGACAGTCGAAAGAATTGCAAGAGATGTACCGGCTATCGCTGAAGCAAGTAGTTCTAATGTTGCTGTTGTCACCGCTCACACTGACTGTAATGGCTTGTGGCGGCGGTGAGGGCTCGGCAGAGCAAGAGTCCACCAAGGTCCGCACCATACCTGAGAACTCGCTCGCGACCGAAGGGGAGCGCCTCCCCGCCGGAGGGTACGTCATCGACGAGTTCCGGCCGGCGATGTCCTTCAAGCTCGGCAGGGGGTGGCGAACCAGTGTAGACGCCTACCGCGGTCCGGGCCACAGCCACCGGCGCCTTCCCGCCCACGGCGAGTCCCTGGAGATGCGCGATGCCCTGACCCTCTACTACGCCCCCGAGGGCAAGCTGGTGGGAACCGTGGCCTTCTTCGTAGAACCCAGAGTCTACAGGGTCGCAAGCTCCTACGAAGCTGAGAAGGAACCGACACCAGAAGATATGGGCGCCTGGCTGCGGCAGAATCCTTACCTGAATGCTGAGGAGCCAGAGTCTACGACCGTCGGGGGCAAGAGAGGCGTGCGGTTCGACGCCGTGCCATCCCGCGTACCGGAGGATTACATCACCTGCGTGGAGCCGGAACCCTGCCTACCGCTCTTCCAGAGTGCGAACCCAGATCTCGCCTACGAGCTGGTTCGGACCGACAAGGTGCGGTTCCTGATCTTCGACGACGTGGGAGGTAAAACTGTGACCATCGCGATCAAAGCTCGGACCGACAGGTTCGACGAGTTCCTACCCAAAGCACAGAAATTGATCGAGACGATGGAGTGGAACGGCAGGTAGCTTCTTTCCAGAAGCAATTGACCAACCCTTCGAGGGTAATTCTCAGAAACTGCTAAGGCATCACGCAAGCCGCTTATTCATACGATTTTCGCTAGCCGTATATGTACCGGCACATTCGGAGCTTGCCCGGCGAATATGCCGTTAGCCACCGTTTATAAACCGCGAGGCGATTTGACCCGCGAGCTGCGCCGCTACAGGCTGCGGTAGACTCCTTACTATTCCATTCAACTCCTGTAATAGCTCCTGTGCCCTGTTCTTCTCCTCCGGCGGCATCTTCTTATCGGTAATTGTCCAGATGGCCTCCGCTATGTCTTCCAACGTGGCGATCACCTTGGCGGTGGCGGCCTCTTGCCGCCGGTAGTCAAGCCCGGTTTCGTACATGGCTTGAACAAAGGACCAACTCCCCAGCTTGTCGTGAGTAACATCGGTAACATGCAGCCAAGCACACGCCCTTTTATCCTCCAGCCAGTCGCCCATGAGCACCTCTACGCCAGAAACAAAGGTGATTTCTTTCGTCCCCGCGTCCTTGGCCCCTGCTACCTCCCCTATTTGCTCTCCGCCCCTGTACAGCACGAACGGCTGGCTATGCTTGCGTATTAAACTCTCACTCATCTTGCATACCTCCCCCGAACATCCGGCGCCACCACAGCCGCCGGGCCGCCTCCGGCTCCCTCTCCGTCCGCTCCGCGATCCGCAGCCTGGACGTATTATCGAACGTTGGCTCCGTGGCGTTCTTTAGCATCCCGTTTCTTGGCCTTTCGTCCATCTACTTATCGTTGAGTTCCTTCAGCAACCGGGCGCGCAGTCCGATCAGGGTTATGCCCACCACTTCCTTGTTGGCCTCGTCGTAGCGCGTGATGACACCCTCGCCGATGTCTATGCCTACGGCGGGTCTTGGCTCGCCTACGGAGAGGTAGAGAACATCGGCCTCTTCGTCGTAATCCCAGTCGATCTCCGTCGGCTTCTCGAAAATCTTTATAACTGTCTCCATATGATCTCCCTTCCGGTCGATGGCCTACGAGTCAGATAAGCCGTCAGGACGAACCCGTCTTCGACATTCACCTCCCGGTAAGCCACGACCAGAAACTTCGCGCCCATTGGCGTGTCGGCGTAAAACCTGACTGCAAGCAACTCTCCGAAGTCGCCTTGCTGGATCATATCTGGTTCAGCCAACGTCTCCAACACTTTCTCGCGTTCACCATTCATCTCGACGTGCCGAACAACGATGTGCCGCCATCGTTCTTCAGTGAGGCGAACAGGTACACCGTTGCGTGAGCGTACGATCAGCATCAGGATAAGTTTATACGCCTTCTCGGGCTCCGATCTCTACGAAGCAACCTCCTGCAACTGCCGCTCGAGGTCTTTGATCTCGTCCCGCAGCTTCGCGGCGTACTCGAACTTTAGCTCTTCGGCGGCCTCCATCATCTCGGCTTCGAGGTCGGCGATGAGCACTCGCAACTCGTCCGGGTCGCGGGGAGCTTCGCGGGCGTTCTTCTGGCGCTGGGTCTTGTAGAGGCCCTTGGCCTCGGCGGCGATGAGGATGTCGGAGACGCCCTTGCTGATGGTGCGCGGCACGATGTTGTTCCGCTCGTTGTGGGCGGTCTGTATCTCGCGCCGGCGGTTCGTCTCCCCGAGTGCCATCCTCATAGAGTCGGTCTCCCGGTCGGCGTACATGATGACCCGGCCGTTGACGTTCCGCGCCGCCCGGCCGATGGTCTGTATGAGCGCCCGCTCTCCGCGCAGGAAACCCTCCTTGTCCGCGTCGAGGATGGCTACGAGGGTGACTTCGGGCAGGTCTAGGCCCTCCCGGAGCAGGTTGATGCCGACGAGCACGTCGAACTCTCCAGTACGCAAACCGCGGATGATCTGGATGCGGTCCAGCGTCTCTATGTTGGAGTGCATGTAGCGCGCCTTGACGTTGTGCTCCAGCAGGTAGTCCGTCAGGTCTTCGGACATCTTGATGGTGAGCGTGGTGATCAGGACGCGCTCGCCGTGTTCGACGCGCTTGGCGACCTCGTTCAAGAGGTCGTCGATCTGGTTCTTCGTCGGCCGAACCTCGACCTCCGGGTCTATGAGGCCGGTGGGGCGGATGATCTGCTCTACTATCTGACCGGAGTTCTCGAGTTCATACGGTCCCGGCGTCGCCGACACGAAGACCATCTGGTCCGTCTTGAGCAAGAACTCCTCCCACATCAGCGGCCGGTTGTCCAAAGCGCTCGGCAGCCGGAACCCGAAGTCCACTAGCGTGGTCTTGCGGGAGCGGTCGCCGTTATACATGCCCCGGATCTGGGGCAACGTGATGTGCGACTCGTCCACGAACGTGACGTAATCGTCCGGGAAGTAATCGAGCAGCGTGTAAGGCGTGGAGCCGGCCGGACGTCCATCCATGTGCCGCGAGTAGTTCTCGATCCCGGAGCAGTACCCAAGCTCCCGCATCATCTCCAGGTCGTACTGCGTCCTCTGCCGGAGCCGGTACGCTTCGAGGACCTTGCCCTCGCCTTCGAGTTCCGCCGTGCGCTGCTCCATCTCCGCCTCGATGTTCTTTATGGCGACGGCCATCCGGTCTTCGTTGGTCACGAAGTGGGTCGCCGGGTAGACGGTGAGCGTCTCCATCTCGCGCAGGACTTCGCCGGTCAGAGGGTCGGCCTCGACCATGCTCTCCACCTCGTCGCCGAAGAAGGAGACGCGGTAGATAGAATCCTGGTACGCCGGATGCACCTCCAGCACGTCGCCCCGCACCCGGAACGAGCCGCGGGCGAGTTGGAAGTCGTTCCTGGTGTATTGGATCTTCACGAGGTTCCTCAGAATATCGTCCAGGTCGTGGAAGCTGCCCTGCTCTAGAAGCACCATCTTCGAGCGGTACTCCTCAGGACTACCGAGACCGTAGATCGCCGAGACGCTCGCCACCACGATAACGTCCTGGCGCGTGAACAGGCTGCTCGTGGCGGAGTGGCGCAGGCGGTCGATGTCCTCGTTGATCTGGGCGTCTTTCTCGATGAAGGTGTCCGTGCGCGGCACGTACGCTTCGGGCTGGTAGTAGTCGTAGTAGCTGACGAAGTACTCGACGGCGTTGTTCGGAAAGAATTCCGCGAACTCGCTGGCGAGTTGCGCCGCGAGCGTCTTGTTGTGCGCGATGACGAGGGACGACCGCCCGACCTTCTCGATTACGCGGGCCATCGTGTGCGTCTTGCCGGAGCCGGTAACGCCGAGGAGCGTCTGGGCTTTCAGGCCGGAATCGAGGCCGGCGGAGAGCTGCTCTATCGCCCGCGGCTGGTCGCCGGTGGGCCGGTATTCGCTATTTACGCTGAATGTATTACGAACGTCGATCTAGGTCCCTCCCGTAAAGTTCTTCGTAAGTCTCCTGCGCTTCGAGGACGTTGTTGACGTACTCGTGGGTCTCCTGGAATGGTATATCCCGGCCGACGTCGAAGCCTTCGTCCGAGATCCACTCGTCCACCCGGCCCTCTCCCGAATTATACGCGGCGAGCATGAGCCTCTCATCACCCAAATACCGCTCGTCGAGATAATCCAGATACCAGATGCCCATTCTGATGTTTGTACGCGGCTCCCGGTAGTCCCCCTCTATACCGCTGCGCTCGGAGATGAAGTCGGCGGTGGCGGGGAGTATCTGCATCAGGCCGTATGCTCCCTGATGGGATTCTCCCTCCGCGTCGAACCGGCTCTCGGTGTAGATGACCGCTGCCACGAAGGTCGGCTCCAGGTCGTACCGTTCGCTCTGCGCCTGGATCACGCCCTCGTACCGCAGCGGGTGCGTAGCCCGCCGCACCGTGTCCGGCGTCTCGAGGAGGAAAGGTAGAGCGGCCAGCAAGACGAGCAACAGCAGCGCCCCGAGCGCCATCTGGCGGCGCCGGGTGCGAGACCGACCATACCTAGCTCTCTTCTTGCTCCCGTAAGTCTCCGCCGGTTCTCCTCTCCCGGAGGACCGTCTCCCACAAGTCCCCGGCCTGCTCCCTGAGTCTATTAATATCTCCATCGTTTTGTACCACGACATCGGCGCGTTGGGCTTTCTCCTCACCCGTAAGTTGCCGCACCTCTATCGCCCGGCGCTGTTGCTCTTCCACCCCCCGCTCCCCGGACCACTCCTTCCGGCGCTCCGCAGGAGTAACCACCGCGACCGTCAGGTCATAAGCGTCCTCCTGCCCCACTTCAAAGAGTAGCGGTATCTCGGCGACGAATACTTCGCAATTCGACGAAGCAGCCCGGCGCGAGACTTCACGCCTCACCCGTGGATGCAGTATCTCCTCCAGGTCCCTCAGCGCCTTCGCGTCTCCGAAGACCTCCCTGCCCAGAGCCCGCCGGTCTATCCCCCGCTCGCCTCGAACCTCGTCCCCGAAGCGTTCGGTTATGCGCGCGATGGTCTTCTCGTCATCCGAGAGCAGGTCATGGACTACCTCGTCCGCGGAGACCGTCTCCGCGCCAAGTTCACCGAGGAGCTGTACGAACGTGCTCTTACCGGAAGCGAAGGGGCCGGTGACGGCGATTGTCACCGGCCCCTTCAAGGAACCTCCGTGTTCCGGGGCGGGCGCTATTCTTGGCCCAGGTCCAGGTCGCTCAGCTTGTCGAAAGCGCCGGTGCGGAGGCCGCTGCCGCTCGTGGCGGTGCGCTCGGGGCGCGGCTCGTCGCGGCGCGGGCGGTCCTCCCGGCGGGGACGGTCCTCGCGGCGCGGGCGGTCGTCTCCAACCTCGCGTTGTTCCTCCCGGTCCTCCTTCTTCGGGCGTAGGGAGAGCGAGAGCCGGCGGCGCTTCGCGTCCACGTCGATGATCCGGGCGTCCACCTCGTCGCCGGAGCGGACGATCTCATCCGGAGTCTCCACGTGATGCTCGGCCAGCTCGGAGATGTGGATGAGACCTTCGACACCTTCGGCGACCTCCACGAACGCACCGAATGAGACCAGCTTGGTGATGCGGCCCTTGATCTGCCCGCCGATCTCGACCTGCTCCACGATCTCCTGCCACGGGTCCTTCCGCGTCTGCTTGAGCCCTAGCGAGATGCGCTCGCGGTCCCGGTCGACCTCCAGCACCTTGACCTCGACCTCCTCGCCAACCTCGACGACCTCGCTCGGATGGTCGACATGGTTCCACGAAAGCTCGGAGATGTGGATGAGACCGTCGATGCCTTCGAGGTCCACGAACGCGCCGAAGTCCACGAGGTTCGAGACGGTGCCCTTGACGATCTGGCCCTCTTCCAGGGAGGTCAGGATCTTCTCGCGCTCTTCCTTGCGCTCCTCTTCCAGAACCGCCCGGCGGGAGAGCACCACGTTGTTGCGGCTGCGGTTCAGCTCGATGACCTTGGACTCCAGCTTCTGTCCGAGGAACGAGTCCAGGTTCCTCACACGCCGGATGTCCACCAGGCTCGCCGGCAGGAATCCGCGCAGGCCGATATCGATGATCAGACCGCCCTTGACCACCTCGATGACCGGACCCTCCACGACGCGCTGCTCGTTGTAGGACTCCTCGATGCGGTTCCAGGCCTTCTCGAAGGCCGCCCGCTTGGCCGAGAGGATTAGACGCCCGTCCGCGTCCTCCTTCTGCAAAACCAGCGCCTCGATGTGCTGGCCGAGTTCCACGATCTCCGTCGGGTCCGCACCCTTGCGGATCGAGAGTTCGTTCGAGGGGATGAGCCCCTCGGACTTGTACCCGATGTCCACGAGAACTTCATCCTTGTCTATGCGGACGACTTCGCCCTCGACGATGTCGCCGTCCTTAAAGTCTATAAGGACGCTGTCGTCCACGGGGATGACTTCGCCGTTCTCCTCCCGGAAGAAGTCCCTCATGGTCAACTCGCGGGTCGCGTTTTTGGTGGTTTCCGTCATGTACTGGTTGCTTTCCTTTTTCTTTAGCTTGCTGGCTTGCCGGCGCGATTATACAAGCTTTGCAGTGGCCGCACCGACTGGTTCGTCTTCAGTAACGCTATCACGATCGAGGTAGTGTTACCGGGTTGTTGCTTAACCTTAACTATTCTACCCTATCTTCGAGGTAAGGGCGCACCCGGCCCCAACGCTCGCCCACCTTGACCTCCACCTCCAGCGGCGGGTCCAGGTCGTAGGCCCCGACCATCCTGTCGGCCGCGAGCGCCGCCACCACGGGTACCCGGTTCTCATCCGCGTCGAAGACCAGCTCGTCGTGCACCTGCATCAGCATGTCCGTGCCGAGGCTCCGCAGCCTCGGCTGCAAGTCCACCATCGCCACCTTGATGATGTCCGCCGCCGTACCCTGGATGCGGGCGTTGAAGGCGAACCGCTCGCCCCGCTTCCGTTCGTTCTTGTTGGTGTTGTTCAACTCCTGCACGTAACGCCGGCGACCGAAAAGGGTGGTTACATACGG
>CALMWA010000356.1 GCA_937873125.1 uncultured Actinomycetes bacterium
TGGTCGAGGTAGAACTGGTCTTCGGGACCGCTGGAGACGACGGCTAGTGTGGCTGCCGCGCCCTTCGGAGAAGCTGCTCGTAGGGCGTCCCCGAGTCTCGCCAGCCAGCCGTCCAGGGACCGAACCGGCAACTCATTGTGCGACTCGGGGAAGACCTCGCAACTCATCCGGCGCCGGCGGGTCATGGCGGCGAGCCCGACAGGCATCTTGGCGTTCTCTTCTATGACCAGGTACTCCCAACCGCCATCCTCCTCGACGGCGACGACGTCGAAGGCGATCTGTCGTACCGGCACCGGCCCGAAGCGGTCCTTCCAGCCGGTGTCGTAGAGTATGCTGCTCTTCACGACTTCCCTGGGGACTACCTCCTCCTTACCGGCTTCAAGGCGCCGCAGAAACTCGTTGATGGCGCGCAGGCGCTGGGTGAGGCTGCGTTCGAGGCGTTGCCAATCGGCGGCGGGGACGATGCGCGGGATCCAATCCGTAGGATGCGTCTTGTCACCCTTTTTGATACCGAATTTGTACTGCTCGTCGAGCAGGAGCCCGTGCGCCCGGCGCAGCTTCTCCCGCCAGCGCGAGGTCCCCGTGCGCTCCAACTCTTCCAGGACCGAACGGTAAATAGGACGCGGCGTTCCATCCTTCTGGAACACCTCGTTTGCGCCAGGGAGTTTGTGTTCGAACCTCACAGAAAGGGGATTATACTAGGGTGCGAGGCCGTGAGGATGAACCCGGAGGGATGATTTTGAGCGAAGGCAGGGACAGGAATAATATAAGCCCGGAGCGCGATGACGCCCCTTTCCGGCCGCGGCGTGAAGACCAGGCGAGATCTCTGGCCGGTAAGATCTCCTGCGTCATCGGCATCCTGTTCGCGGTGTACGGCATCGTCATCGTTCTCGGAGGCGGCGCACCGAGCGTTACCTCCGGTGTGCTGGGAGCGGGGCTAGGCATCCTGGGTTACTTCCTCGGCTCCCGCCGGCTCGGCACGGCGACCATCATCCTCTCCGTGGCCGTCCTCTTCTTCGGCCTCGCGGCGAGCCAAGGCCTCATCCCCGGCATCGACGCCTCGGACCGCGGACTCCCGGCCGTCGAGCCGCGCTCGAACTATTGATCTCGCATAAATAACGTCGCAAGTTCCCAATACCGGCGAATGCCATCCTGAAAGCGACGATTACCAACGAAGAGCTGTATTGCCCGCCGCAATCAAGGTCATCGACAAGACATGCGTCACTATCGTACCGGGACAATTAGGCTAGAAAAAGATCACTCATTTGAATTATTGCTACATACCCAGTAGGGAAGTAGTAGGGAAGTAAGATTTGCTACATTAGTTATATATGTGGGGGCCACCTGCTCGCGCCTACCAGACCGTAGCTAACGAGAAGACCCTCACATGAGGAAAGGAGTCCGTTATGTCCGGTCAATTCTGGGAGCGGCTTGGGGCTGCCTGCGGGATTCTGCTCGCAACGGGAGGGGTGCTCTTTATCCTTTCCTTCGGTCCCGAAGCGATCGGCTTGGTGCGTCCAGAACGCGAGGGCCAAATCGTCAATTTCCCCCTCTACACCTTCTTTACCGGCCTTATGGTCGTGGCAACTGTTTTGCTGGGTGTCGGGTTGTGGCGCATGCGCGCCTGGGCATCTGGAATTGGTCGAATCGGCCGGGTAGGACTCTACCTTTGCATCGCGTCGGTTGCGGGCATCGGGCTGACAGCTCTTACCGCTTTCGTCTCCGCTGTTCGGGGGGCGCAGCCTCCTGGATACACTTTTGTGTTCTTCGCTCTTGGCCTCCTCTTCTCGGTTATCGGCCCCATCCTGCTTGGTACGGGGCTTCGGCATGTGGGTTGGTTGGGGCCGGGCCGGTTCCTTCCCTTTGCCGTTGCCGGGGGCACGATCCTCGCCTTGTTTGACGCGGATCCCTGGCATGACATAGGCCTGCTAATACTCGGGCTTTCCTGGGCGGGGTTGGGGACCTCTATATTGCTCCGTAGACCAGTTGGAGGTGATTTCGGCAGCTATGCTCATGGGTCGTGAAGATGTCTATCCATGCCGCGTTATGGGATCGCGTTATTGCGGACTGCTGTCAGTCTCGCCATCCGGTAATGGCATTCCTGGTCCCAGGAGATGCTCCATTGCCCCATGTTTAATGCTCTGTAAGCAACAAGAATCCCTCAAAGAAAGGAAACGTTATGTCTGATCGACTATTGGAACGAATGGGTGCCGCGTGCGGAATCCTCTACGTGGTGCTGATCTATGGTGGGAGTAGTATCGGTGGCCCCACGTCCAGGGTCGCGTTCTCCCTGGAAATCCTTGGCTTTCTCTTCTTCCTGCTCTTTCTCGGAAGCCTGTGGAGCGCAATGCGCCGTGCCGAGGGGGGTAGCGGGTGGCTCTCGGCCACCGCTTTCGGAGCCGGCTTGATGTCGGTCACGATCAAGGTCGCCAGCGCCGCGCCTGTGCTCGCCGCCCGTCACAGAGCCGGCGACGGGCTCGACCCCCAACTGGCAAGGACGCTCCAGGACATCAACGACGCGTCCTTCGCCCTCACCTTCTTCCCGCTGGCCGTCCTGCTGGCGGCCTTCGCCATCGTGGCGATCCGATCTGGCACGCTGCCCAGATGGCTCGGTTGGATCGCGGCGGTGCTGGCCGTGGTGTTTCTCGCCGGTGGGCTGGCGGGGAGCGCAGACCTCGGGTCCGAGTGGGCGGGGCTGCCGATGCTGCTGTACCCGATCTGGGTCGTCGCAACGAGCGTCGTCCTGATCCGTCGTGCCGGAGAACCCCGCCCGGTTGAGAGGGACACGCACATCGGGGGAGCCGCGCCAGTGGGATGAGAGATGGGAGATAGATGTGTCTGAACGTATATGGGAAGGGGCCGGGTTCGCCATGGGCATCGTGTTCGTGGCGCTACTGTTCGCCGGCGAGGCGGTACTCGGAGACACGACGCACCCGCCCGCCAACACTTCGGGCGAGAAGCTCGTGGCATTCTTTACGGAGTACCGGACGGGCTCGCTGATCGGAGCCTACATCCAGGCGTTCGCCGCGATGTTGTTGCTCTGGTTCATCTCCAGCGTGGCTACCGCCCTGGCGTCCTGGGGACAACGCACGGCGGCCGTGCTGGCTGCCGCGAGCGGGACGGTGGCGGTTGCGATGTTCATGCTCTATCTCCTGTTCTCGGCGGCGCTGGCGTTCGGCGTGGCTGCGACCGGCGGGCTCGATGTGGGGGCTGCCGGGACGCTCTACCAGGCGCGGTTCATGGCCCTGACGTTCTACTCGTTCCCGGTCGCCGTCCTCGTGGCGGCCACGTCCGCCGCGGCTCTGCGGCTCCGGTTCTTCCCCCGATGGTACGGCCTCTTCGGAATGGTGGTTGCCGCGGCGGTCCTCGCCGGCGGCGCCGACGTGGCCCGGAGCGGCTTCTTCGCACCCGACGGAGATTACGCGTTCATTCTCTTCTGGCTCTTCCCGCTCTGGCTGATCGTGACGAGCGTCGTGTTCATGCGGCGCGTGGGAGAGTTGCGTTCGGTCGAAACGGAGGCGCCAACAGGACGGGCCGCACCGGTGGGGTGAATGCGCGCACGGCGAAGGAGGTTTCGGTAATGGCAACCGCACAATCAGCGAGCGATGCGCGATTAGCGTCGGATATACGGTTTCGTTCCGAGCGTAAGAAGGTTCTCTGGATCTCTCTTGCCCTGGGGATCTTCGTCCTGCTCGCGGTCCCGATCCACAGCGCCTTCATAGCAGATCCAAGGGCCTTGAGCGATGAGATATACACCTTCGTCGCATGCAATTGGCCTTTTCCTCTCGTCCCCGAATCCGCCTGCCCGCAAGTCTTCGCCGGCGAGTCTCCGTTCATGGTCCTCTACGCTCTGGTAATAGTGCCGCTCCTGCTTATTCGCGGCGAGGCCAGGACGATGCTGACTATAGTGGTACTGAGCTTGGTCTTTGCGCTGGTACAGATAATAGCGGTGTTCTATACGGCCTTGCCTTCCGCGTTCTTTCCTCCCGAGTTGAACCCCGATCTCCTTCCTTCCGCGTTCGAGCGGGATCCCGCCACCTGCGGACTGGTGCTTTGTGGATTGGACCATTCCTTATTTCACTTTGCTCAAGTGCCCTTTCTTCTGGTCCTGGCGTTCTTCGGATACCGGGCTTACCGAGCGGCACGAAGGGAGTATAGCCGCGGCGCTCGGCACACAAACGTTCCTTGAAGGCGGGCATCAGGAGTAATTCGTGAACGGCACGCAGATTACGTAGAGGAGGATTCGCTATGAGTATTTCGGCCTCGATACTAAAGGTCCCCGAACCCACGGCCAGCCCGGCCGCCCGTTGGACTCTAATCGCCCGCGTTGCGGCTGCGGGGACGCTCGTGCTGGCCGCCGGGTTGCAGCTCGCCGCGAACTCGATTGGGGCGCAGCGGGCAGCACGCTCGACGCGGTCCGGTGGGTCGCCGACCACCCGGACCTGGCAAACCTGGCGAGCGTGTCCGCCCTGCTCTCGATGCCGTTCTATCTCGGCACCGTACTCGTGTACGTGCTGCTCTCGAGGCAGCGTTCCCCGCGCCTTGCCTACACGACCGGGATCCTCCTCGGGTGCGGCTTCATTGGCCTGTCGGCGGTGGAGGGCTATGAGGCACTCGCGGTAGCACTCGCCCAGGACGGCCGCTTCGATCTGACCGCGCTCGCCGGAGTTGTCGACCAGATGTCGTCACCGTCCGGGATCGCGATGTTGCTAATCCTCATCCCTTTTTCCTTCTTTGGGCTGCTCACGTCGGCCGTTGCCCTGTGGCGCTCCAGAGCTGTCCCGCGGGCCGCCATCCTGCTGATCCCGGTGTACATCCTCGTGGACTTCTTCCTTTACGAACAGTTTGGGGTCGTCCCCGGGTTCGCGGGCCCCGCGATCTCGTTTGTCGCGGCGTGTTGGATCGCTTCGGCGGTGTTAATGGCAAGACGGGCACAGAAAGGAGATCGCAGATGAAGACTGCAAACCTGCGTCGTCGATCTAATAGTACAGAGCTTCTCGTGAGACTGGGGATAGCTGGCGCGGCGGCTCTTGCTGGAGTTGCTATGGCGCGTCGGCTTCGCTCCAGAGTCAGGAGCTTTCCGGAGGGGCCTCGCACGGCTAAGAGGCTGCGCGGATAGGGACGCGATGCCTCCAATTCGGAAAGCGGGCACGGAATCCTCGATCATTCGGAGA
>CALMWA010000357.1 GCA_937873125.1 uncultured Actinomycetes bacterium
CCGCTGGCCGTCGAGCTCGATACGCTGGCTCTTGCCGCCGAGCCAATCGTTCGCCTCCAGCAGCGTAACCTGGTGACCCGCGCGTCCCAGCAGCGCCGCCGAGGCGAGACCTCCGATGCCGCCGCCGACCACGACGACCCGCTTCGCGCTCACGGATACGCCCCCAGCGAGACCGCCGCGACGAGCTGCACCCCGGCGACGGTCCCGGCGATGTACGGGAAGGCGATGGAGTAAGGATACAGCCGGTGTCCCGTCTCCAGCGTCGGGCTCTTGTAGAGGACGTAGAGTAGTGCGCCGGCTATCGCGGCGTTCACCAGTGCTACGGGGAGGTTCACCAGTGCGAAGCAGACCGTCGCGAGCGTCCACCACGCTCCACTCCACACTACGACGCCCCGCGCGCCGAGCCGGACGGCGGTCGTGGAGATGCCGGCCCGGCGGTCCTCATCGATGTCTTGCACGGCGTCGAAGGTGTGTTTGGCCGCGCTCCACGCCATAAGGCCCACGGCGGCCGGCCACACCGGCGCTTCGCCCAGCGCCAGCGGCGCGAAAACGAGCGGGAAGGCGTAGGCCACGTTGCTCAGAGAGTCCAGATAGGGCCGCGCCTTGAAGCGCAGGGGCGCAACGGAGTAGCCGGTGAAGAGGACAGCATAGAGTAGCATCCACAGCGTCGCGAAGGTTGGGAGGACGAGCAGGAAGTACAGGAGGAACGGGAGGTTGGTGAGGAGGACACCACGCCAGATGGGTTGGACTTCGTCCGGGGAGATGCGGGCGCCTTCCAGGGTTCCCTTGCGGGGGTTTTTGGCGTCCGTCTCCTGGTCGAAGATATCGTTGACGCCGTAGATCAGGAGGTTGAACGGTAGCGTCAGCCAGAGCAGGACCGGCAGAGCCGCCCATCGCCAGAGGTCTCCGGTGAGCCATACCCCGATCACGGCGGGGCCGATGGTGTTGATCCAGAGCACCGGACGCGAGATGTGCAGGAGTCGCAAGACCACGAAGTCACTATACCAGCGGGATGCGCCCGCGCTGCGATACCATACACGGGTGCTCAAGCAGACCTTCCGCGCCACCCCGAAGCCTCTCCTCCTGGCCTCCGCCGGGTTCTTCTGCGCCGCGTTCGTCGCCGCCGGTTTCTCGGACTTTCCTGGGGCGGAGGTCGGCTCCTACGTCTCGACGTTTCTCATAGCCCTGCCGCCGGGCATCGCTCTGTTCCGCTACCTCGGAGCGCGCCAGGCGCTCCTGGCGCTCGTCTCGCTCTCCCTCTTCGCCTACGCCATCGAGACCATCGGTGTGACGACCGGCGTCCCTTACGGCGAGTTCCGGTACGGCGAGGCCTTGGGGCCGAAGGTGTTCGGGGTGGTGCCGTATCTCTTGCCGATCTCCTACGTGCCGCTCGTGATCGGGGCCGTGGGAGTGGCGGCCACGGCCGCGGGCGGGTTCGTGGCGCGTGTATGCGTCGCTACCGCGCTGCTCCTCCTGACGGATGGTGTGCTCGATCCCGGCGCGGTCGCTCTGGGTTTCTGGGACTACCCCGGCGGGGGTATCTACTACGGCGTGCCGGCGAGCAACTACTTTGGGTGGTTGATCTCCGGCGTCATCGCCGCCGCGCTGCTGCTCGTCGTCGGACGCGGGTGGAGGAGCTTGCCGCCACCCGGAGTCCTGGACGGGCTCGTGATCTCCGCCGCGTTCTGGAGCGGCGTCGCGGGCTTATTCGGCCTCGTCGTTCCGGCGCTACTCGGCGTCGTTCTGTTCGTGTATCTGCTCCGTTGCCGGACCTTACTCGCCGGGTCTCGGTCGGGTATAGACTGACGGCTTAGAGAGAAGGGTGGCAGGCATGAAGTGGGCGACGGCCATATCGCGCAAGACCTCGATGGAAGACGCCGTGCTGGAGTGCGCGGAGGGTATCGCGCGGGATCTCGGTCCCGGCCCGGTCTCGCTCGCGCTCGCCTTCGTCACGCCACACTTCGCCCAGTTCCACAACCGGATACCCGCGCTTATGCAACGCTACCTGGGACCGGAGACTTTACTCGGGTGCTCGGGCGGCGGCGTCATCGGCGGGGGAGAGGAGGTCGAGCGCGCCCCCGCTCTGACCCTCGTCGCGTCGCGGCTGCCGGAGGTGAAGATCACGCCGTTTCACGTCTACAGGCCGCTCCCGGACCTCGACGGGCCGCCGGATGCATGGGAGCGGCTCGTGGGAGTTAGTGCGGATGAAGAGCCTCAGTTCGTCCTGCTCGTGGACCCGTTCAGCGTCCGGGCGGGGGCGCTGCTCGCCGGCCTGGACTACGCCTTTCCGACGGCCGCCAAGATCGGGGGCCTCGCCAGTGGTGGAACCTCGCCGGGCCTGAACGCCCTGTTCTTGAATGACGAAGTCCACACGCAGGGCGCCGTCGGCGTCGCCCTGAGCGGCAACGTGGCCGTGGATACCGTCGTAGCGCAGGGATGCCGGACCATCGGCGATCTCATGAGCGTTACGGGCTGCCGGGGGAACCTGCTGCACGAGTTGGACGGCCGTCCCGTCTTCGAGGTATTGCAGGAGATATTTGACGGTCTCGGGGATGATGAGCGCGAGCTCGCCCGGTCGGCGCTTTTTATCGGGGTGCTGATGGATGAGTTCCGGGAGGAGCCGGGGCCGGGGGACTTCCTGATCCGGAACCTCATCGGCGTGGACTCCCAACACGGGGCCATCGCCGTCGGCGAGAACCTGCAGGAAGGCATGCGCCTCCGCTTCCACCTGCGTGACGCCCAAGCCTCCGCCGAGGACCTCCACGCCATCCTCACCAACTACGGGAAAATCGCGGAGAATCCGGACGTCATCTCCGGCGCGCTCCTGTTCTCGTGCCTCGGACGCGGCGAGGGTCTCTACGGCACGCCGGGCCACGACACGGACGTCTTCCACGAACATTTGGGTGAGGTGCCGGTCGGCGGGTTCTTCTGCAACGGTGAGATCGGGCCGGTAGGCGGCGCGACTTTCCTGCACGGCTACACTTCCTCCTTCGGCCTCTTCCGACCCTGCACTGTATAGAACCGTCCGAATCCACAGCGCGACAGGCTCTGTTTCTCTTCGGATAAGCCCCCAATATATGGTGAAATTGTAACTTTTGTTCAAAATTATTAAGTTTCGTCTTCCATTCGTGAAAGCGTTGTGCTATAGCTGTACACGGTTGCAGGAATGTTGCACGAGCGGCGCGAATCGGAGGTCGGAGATGATCAAGGAGCAGGTTCCGCAGGCTACGGTGGTTTCGCCGGAGAGCCGGGCTTATCAGAGTGGCTGGCAGGACGGGCGCTTCGGACAGCCGGGCACGTTCGCGGCCAACGCCAACCTCGCCGCGTGGCACGACCTCGACCGGCTGGCATACTACCGCGGGCACCGCGCGGGCCGGCGGGTGCGGCAGATGCTGCGGGGCGAAGACATCTCTGCCTGATCCTCTAATTCTATCTAGCATCTATCGGAAGTAGCCTTAACGGTCGATCCCTGGTCCCGCAACCGCCCGAAAACGCCGCTCGTCCAGCGCAAGGATGTCCAGGGTATCGTAACGTTTGGCCAAGAAAGTCGAGAATGGTTCGAACCGATATTTACTCTTCGATACCAGGATCGCCCGGCGCGGCAGCCCGCTAGACTACCGTGCGGAAGACCTCTTCGATGGTGGTTTGACCCTGGGCGGCTTTGAGGAGGCCGTCGGAGCGGAGGCGGACCATGTCGTTCATCTCGGCGGCTCGCGATATCTCTCCGGTGGAGACACGGCGCAGTACGAGCTCTTTTATCTCTTCGGTCACGACCATCATCTCGTAGATGCCGAGACGGCCCCGGTAGCCCGTTCCTCCGCAGCGATCGCAGCCGACGGCCTCGTGAAAGCGAAGCTCCCCCTCCAGCTCGCGCCCGAACGGGAAGCGCATCTCGTATAGGGCGTCTTTGCCGATCTCGACCGGACGCTTGCAGTTTCCGCACAGCCGGCGGGCGAGTCGCTGGGCTATTACACAGTCCACCGCCGATGCCGTGAGGAACGGCTCCACTCCCATGTCCGTGAGGCGGTTGATCGCCGAGGGGGCGTCATTGGTGTGCAGGGTAGCGAGGACGAGGTGACCGGTCAGGGCGGCCTCGACGCTCGTCTTGGCCGTCTCGAAGTCGCGGATCTCGCCGATCATGACCACGTCCGGGTCGGCGCGCAGGATGCTCCGTAGCCCGGAGGCGAACTTAAGGCCCGCGCGGGGGTTTACCTGCACCTGGTTCACGCCGCCCATCCGGTACTCGACCGGGTCTTCGACCGTTATGATCTTCCGCTCCGGCGAGTTGAGTTCGCCGAGCGTCGCGTAGAGCGTGGTGGACTTGCCGGAGCCAGTCGGACCGGTAACCAGGATCGCGCCGTACGGACGGCGGTAGATTTTTTCGTAGCTCCTTAGCACCGCCGGGGAGAAGCCGAGACCGGCGAGGTTCATCTGCAGGTTCGAGGTGTCGAGCAGCCGCAGCACGACCTCCTCACCGTGGACGGTCGGGAGCGAGGCGACCCGAAGGTCCACTTTCCTGCCGCCGAGCCGTACGGAGAAGCGGCCGTCCTGGGGGATGCGACGTTCGGCGATGTCCAGGTTGGCCAGGATCTTGAGGCGGGCGATTACGCCGTTCTGCAACGTCTGCGGGATGGACATGAAGTTCCGTAGCACACCGTCCACCCGCAGCCGCACCTTCAGCTCCTGTCCTTGCGGCTCTATGTGGATGTCCGAGGCGCCCTCGCTCACGGCCCGCTGCAGCACCGAGCCGACGAGGCGCACGACCGGCGCCTCGTCCGCGTCGGCCTCGCCGCCGAGCTCCAGGACGTCCTCCCGAGTTACCGACTCC
>CALMWA010000358.1 GCA_937873125.1 uncultured Actinomycetes bacterium
CCTTCCGACAAGACGGCGACGCGTTCGTCGCCGGCGACGGAGCCTCGGAGGGCACCGAGCATAGCCTCCCGGAGACCGTCGCGGGATGACACGTCCGGCTGACACGGTGCGAGCGCACGCAACCGAGCGTCTGCGTCCGGTCGAGCGACGGGAGAGGCCGGCGACGACGGACTGGAGGGGCGTCGTATCCGGCTTCGCGACCGAAGACTGGCCCCCGCCATCCTGGACGGAGAGGAAGAATTCCCGAAGAAGGGGCTGAGGCAAGCTCTGTTGAGTAAGTACTCGGATTCCTGCCGGATGCGAGATTAGATCTAATCAATACGCTTCCCTTGCGTATACTTGCTGCATGAGACTTATCGTCGCCGAGAAACCGTCTGTGGCGCGGGACATCGCCGGCATTCTGGGCAAGTCGCGTAAAGGCAAGGGATCGCTCGCGGGAGACGGGTGGACCGTTACCTGGGCCCTGGGACACCTGGCGGAGCTTGCACCGCCCGACGCTTACGGCGATGAATACAAGAAGTGGCGGTTGGAGAGTCTCCCGATCCTGCCGGAGAAGTTCAAGGTCCGGGTGAACTACAAGACCCGGGACCAGTTCGCCGTGGTGAAGAACCTGATGCGCGACCCGTCGGTGACGGAGGTCGTGAACGCCTGCGACGCCGGGAGGGAGGGGGAGTTGATCTTCGCCTACCTCTACGGCCTCTCCGGGTGCAAGAAACCCGTGCGGCGCTTGTGGATCTCCTCTCTCACCCAAGAGGCGATCCGGGACGGCTTTAACTCCCTGCGCGATGGACGCGCCATGAAACCGCTTGAAGACGCGGCCCGCAGCCGGGGCGAGGCCGACTGGATCGTGGGCATGAACGCCACCCGCGCCTACTCCGTCCGCTTCGGCCGTCCCGGCAACGTACTCTCTGTCGGCCGTGTCCAGACCCCCACCCTCCGGCTCCTCGTTGACCGCGAACGCGAGATAGAAGACTTCAAACCCGAGAAGTTCTGGACCGTTTACGCCCGCTTCGCCCGCGACGACGAAGGCGAAACCGTCACCTACGACGGTGTCTGGTTCAAGAACAAACAGAACCGCCTGAAAGAGCAGGAAGCCGCCAAAAAGATAGCCGAGAAGGTATGCGGTGGCACCGGCACGGTCAAGAAGGCCGAGAAGAAGACCGCTTCAGAGAAGCCGCCGCTTCTCTACGACCTGACCGAGCTTCAGCGCAATGCGAACGCCCGCTACGGCTTCACCGCCGAGCGCACGCTGCGCGCCGCCCAGGCGCTGTACGAGGAGCGCAAGCTCATCACCTATCCGCGCACCTCCAGCCGCTACCTCTCCAAGGATATGATCACCACCCTGAACAAGCGCGTCGAGGCGGCGGGCGCCTTGCCGGAGCTAGCGACTTTCGCGGAGAGGCTGCTCGCTTTAGACAAGCTGCCGATCAGCAAGCGCATCGTCGACGACTCGAAGGTTACGGACCACCACGCCATCATCCCGACCAACAAGAAGTCCACGCGGGAACTGTCCCCGGACGAGGCGAAGGTATACGATCTGGTCGCGCGCCGCTTCTTGGCCGTCTTCTTCCCGGACGCTCGATTCGAGAACACCACCGTCGTCACGGAGGTGCGTGAGGAGACGTTCCTCTCTAAAGGACGGGTGGTGCTGGAGGCTGGGTGGCGCGCACTCTATCCGGACGGGGTCGGTGGACGCAAGGAGAAGGAACCGCCGGTCTTGCCCCCCATCCAGGTGGGGCAGGAGTGGGACGTGGCGAAAGTCGCGGTGAAAGAGGGCGAGACGAAGCCGCCGCCGCGCTACTCGGAGTCGGCGCTGCTCGGGGCGATGGAGACTGCGGGGAAGCTCGTGGAGGACGAGGAGCTTCGTCAGCAGATGAAGGACTCGGGACTCGGCACCCCGGCGACTCGGGCAGCGACAATCGAGCGGCTCATAAAGGTCGGCTACGTCGAGCGCGAGAAGAAGGCGCTCGTCCCCACGCAGAAAGGCCGCTCGCTCATCGGGCTGCTCGGAGATAGTTCGCTCTCCTCACCCGAATTGACGGCCCGGTGGGAGGAGCGGCTGGCGAAGATGGAGAAGGGCGCCGCCGGCCGCGACGAGTTCATGGCGGACATCGGCCGGTTCACGACCACGCTCGTCGAGGAGGTCCGGGGTCTCGAAGGCGAGAAGCTCGCCGCCCCCGAGCGTATCAGCCGCGAGCCTATCGGGGCGTGCCCGAAGTGCGGCGCCCCGGTGGTGGAAACGAAGAAGGCTTACGGCTGCTCGGCGTGGAAGTCGTCGGGGTGCGATTTCGCTATATGGAAGCAGGTCTCCGGCAAGCGCCTGAGCGCCGCGCAGGCGAAGCAGCTCCTGACGCAGCGCCGCACCCCACAGCTAAAGGGTTTCAAGAGCAAGGCCGGAAAGCCCTACGCCGCAGCTCTCAAGCTGGACGATGAGAACAAGGTGAAGCTGGAGTTCGCGGAGCGGTAGAAGCGTTGCGTAGATTGTGGCGGACCGGCCACGGTCCGCCAGGTGGCGCAAGGCTCCGGCCGGCACTGTCCGTTTGTGGCGCGTATGATGCTTCCGACGAGCGATACAAGAACGAAAGGCAGAACAATGAGGAGGCTCGGGTCGGCGTGAAGGCGGTTTTACTCACCGGTTATGGGGGGCCGGAGAAGCTCGAGTACCGCGAGGACGTCCCTACGCCGGAACCCGTCGCCGGGGAAGTTCTTGTGAAGGTCGGCGCCTGCGGTGTGAACAACACCGACCTTTGGACCAGGGAAGGAGCCTACGGGCAGGCGGATGATCCGGAGGCGGTGGGCGGTTGGCGTCGCGGGGAGCCGATGCGCTTTCCCCTGATACAGGGCGCGGACATCGTCGGGTGGATCGTCACGGTCGGAGACGGAGTTGCCGGGTCGCGGAGGGGCGAGCGGGTGCTCGTTGATCCGACCCTCTACGCCGGGGAGGGGAACAGGCTCGTGGGCGTCGGAGCGATCGGCAGCGAGCGCGACGGCGGCGGCTTCGCGGAGTACGTCACGGTCCCTGCGAGTAACGCTCATGCTGTCGAGAGCCCTTTGAGCGACGAGGAACTCGCCACCTTCCCCACGGCTTACGTCACCGCGGAGCGCATGCTAAAGAGGGCGAGGGTCTCGGGAGGGGAGACCGTCCTCGTGACGGGCGCCTCGGGAGGGGTGGGTTCCGCCCTGGTGCAACTCGCCAAGGTCCGCGGCGCGTGGGTGATCGCGGTTGTAGGACCGGGCAAGGAAGCCAAAGTCCGCGAGATCGGCGCCGACGTTGTGATCACTCGCGGCGTCCCTGATCTGTCCGATGCGGTCGCCGCCGCTTCCGGCGGACGACCCCTCGACGCGGTGGCCGACGTGGTTGGGGGAGACTCCTTCCCGGATCTGCTGAACGTTCTCAGGCCCGAGGGCCGATACGTGGTCGCGGGCGCCATCGCCGGTCCTTCCGTGCGCCTGGATTTGAGGACCGTTTACCTCAAACATCTAGAGTTGATC
>CALMWA010000359.1 GCA_937873125.1 uncultured Actinomycetes bacterium
AGACCATCTCCAGGTCCGCGACCGCCGAGGGGACCGAGATGAGGATCCCGTCCGCCCCGACGCCGAAGTGCCGGTCGCAGACGCGCCGAGCCAACTGCGGCAGGTCTACGCCCTCGACCTCGCCGGGATCGAAGATAATGAAGTCGTTACCTACGCCTTGCATCTTGGTGAACCGCATGGTGGGTGGATTCTAGACGCTCCACCCTGGTAAGACCAGAACGTTTGCCGGTATCGTTCGCTCGTATATAGTGGGATGCGGCGTTCGATGGGAGGTGTGGACGGTGGAGGACAACAGGGAAGTATGCTTCGAAGAGGAGGTCTGGCAGCTGCGGCGTGCGGGGCTGGAGCCGGAGGGCATATCGGCCGAGATGGGCGTGGAACTTGCCTGGATCGAGCAGGTGCTCGCGATGAACCCGGATGAGGAGCCTACTTTGGAGAGCAGGGGTTAGGTTCGATGCTGGAGGCGATCCTGTTCGGGCTCGCGGCGTCCAGCGCGCTCGTGATCGGGGTGTTGCGGGAGCTTATTGGAGGCCGCCGCGGCGGCTGGTAGCGGTGGCCCTGGCGTTCGCTAGCGGAGCCCTGATCACCGCGTTTACCTTCGATTTGTTCGAGGAGTCCTTCAAGTCCGGCGGCGCCTGGCTCTCCGGGCTCGGTCTCCTAGCGGGGGCGGCCACCTTCGTGGTGACGGATGAGTTGCTCGACCGCTACATCGAGGGCGCTGGCGGCGGCGTCTCAGGGTTCGCAATCCTGGCCGCTGTTACCCTCGACGGCGTCCCCGAGAACATGGCTCTCGGGGACGCCGTCGCCGGTGGCGCGGTACTGGCCTCGCTCGCCGACACCCTGATGCCCGACGCCTACCGCGAGGGCGGAGGACTGGTCGCCTTCGCCACGGTGGCGGGCTTCTTCCTCTCGTTCATTGTCGAGAAGATATAGAAACCAGGGTACGCCGGGACGTTCTGGGGTAGATTAGGGGGATGCCGAAGATGGGACCGGACAAAGGCGGAGCACGCCGCAGAAAGCGCACGGAGGACGAGCGGCTGCTTGCCGCTTCCGGGCCGGATCTCGCCGCCTTCACGGAGACGGATACCTGGCGGGTCTTCAGGATCATGGGCGAGTTCGTCGAGGGTTTCGAGGAGTTGGCGGAGCTCGGGCCGGCGGTGACGATCTTCGGCTCCGCGCGGGTGAGCGCCGGAGACCCGATGTACGAGACGGCGACCGAGATGGGACGGCTCCTGGGCGAGGCGGGGTTCACGATCATCACCGGCGGCGGGCCGGGGGTCATGGAAGCCGGCAACCGCGGCGCCCGCAAGGCCGGCGCCCCCTCTGTCGGCCTGAACATAGAGCTGCCGTTCGAGCAGCACGTCAACCCGTACGTGGACATCGAGGTGGACTTCCGGTACTTCTTCGTCCGCAAGATGATGCTCGTCAAGTACTCGGAGGCGTTCGTCATCTTCCCCGGCGGTTTCGGAACCCTGGACGAGCTGTTCGAGGCGCTCACCCTCATACAGACCGGCAAGGTCAGGAACTTCCCCGTCGTCCTGTTCGGCTCGGACTACTGGCGGGGCTTGCTCGACTGGCTGCGCTCCACGATGGCCGCCGAAGGCAAAATATCCGAGGCCGACCTCGGACTCCTCGCCGTCACCGACTCGCCCGCCGAGGCGCGCGACCTGATCCTGGCCTCCGCCCGTGAGCAACAATGGAGCGCCAAACACGAGGAAGGCGCGCGAGAGGCGACCCGCGAGGCGTTCGGCGAAAAACCGGAGAGTTAGTCTCCGGTCTCCGAGCCCCCGATCTCCAGTACGTCCTGCATCGAGTACAGCCCCGGCTCCGCCGTCGCGACGAACTTCGCCGCCCGCAGCGCTCCGTCGGCGAAGGTGCGCCGCGAGAGGGCGCGGTGGATTACCTCGATCTCCTCGCCGCCGGAGTAGAACACCAGCCGGTGTTCCCCGACCACCGCTCCGCCGCGCAGGGCGTGAATCCCGATCTCACCTTCTTCCCGTGGCGCGACGCCTTCCCTTCCGTAAGTGGCGACCTCGTCGAGATCCTGCCTTCTGCCCTCGGCGGCGGCCCGCGCCAGAAAGAGCGCCGTCCCCGAAGGGGCATCCTGCTTGTTTCGGTGGTGCGCCTCCACGACCTCGATGTCGTAGCCGCTCCCCAGCTTCCCCGAAAGCTCGCGTACCACCTCGCGCAGCAGGTTCACCCCGACGCTCATGTTCGGGGCCAGCATTATCGGCGCACTCTTCGCTGCCTCCGCGACCCACGCGAGTTGCTCCTCCGAGAGCCCCGTCGTCCCGATGACGTGCGGCCTGCCGTACGAGAGGTGCGCGACGGTGGCCTCGGGGCTGGTGAATTCGATGAGGACCTCGGCGTCTTCGGGTGGCTCTTCTGTGGCGCTCACGCCCGCGCGGCCCGCGCCGCACAACTCGCCGAGGTCTACGCCCAGCTCTTCGGCGCCGGGCTCGACGATGCCACCTGCAAGCTCGATGCCGTCCGTTTCGAGGGCGGCGCGGCACAGCTCGCGGCCCATGCGTCCCGCCGCCCCGACGATTGCTACGCGGGTCAAGGGCTAGACTTCCTCGGGGGTGGGGAGGAGGTGTCCGTGGCGTTCCAGGGCTTCTTGCAGGCCGCGCAGGTTCTCGCCGGACATCGGCATCAGCGGCAGGCGCATCTCGTCGCTACACAGTCCGAGCAGGGAGGCGGCGGTCTTGACCGGGATGGGGTTCGTCTCGACGAAGAGCGCCTTGAAGAGGGGGAGGAGCTGGTAGTGGATCTCGCGCCCGCGGTCGAAGTCGCCTTCCAGCAACGCGTTCACCATGTCGGCGTAGATGCCGGGGGCGATGTTGGAGGTAACGGCGATCACACCGGAGCCGCCGAGGGCCATGATCGGGAGCGTCATCGGGTCGTCGCCGGAGAGCAGGTCGAAGTCCTCGCCGCACAGGCGCTTTATCTCCCCCGCGATACCCGTCGAAAGCGTAGCCTCCTTTACCCCGACGACGTTCGGGACGTCCTCGTACAGCCGCGCTATCGTCTCGGGCTCGATGGCGACGCTGGTGCGTCCGGGGATGTTGTAGAGGATGAGCGGCAGCTCCGTGTTCTCCGCTATGGCGGCGAAGTGACGGTACAGACCCTCCTGGGTCGGCTTGTTGTAGTAGGGAGCCACCTGCAGCGAGCCGTCGGCTCCGACCTCCTCGGCCATCTTGGTGTACTTGATCGCGCTGTCGGTGTTGTTCGAGCCGGTCCCCGCCACGACCGGAACCCGCCCGTTGGCGACCCGCACCACGGTCTCTATGACCAATCGGTCCTCCGACTCGCTGAGGGTCGGGGACTCACCGGTGGTGCCGCAGGGGACGAGGCCGTGAATTCCGTGCTGTATCTGGAACTCGACCAGGTTCTCCAGGGCCTCGACATCCACTTCGCCGTTCCTGAACGGTGTAACGAGGGCCGTGAACGCGCCGCTAAACATCTCTCTCCTCCAGTTCGAAGTCCTTGTGAAGGCGGCGTACCGCCTCCTCTACTCTATCCGTCGGCACCACGCACGTCACCTGTATCTCCGAGGTCGAGACCATCCGGATTGGGATGCCGGCCTCTCCCAGCGAGGCGAACATCTTCGCCGCGTAGCCGGGACGGTTGAGCATGCCGGTCCCGACGACCGAGACCTTACCGAGATCCTCTTCGCCCTCGACCTCGCCGCCGAGCGAAGACGCTACCTCCTCAGCGAGTTTTCGTGCTTCGGCGAAGTTGCCGCGGGTGACGGTGAAGGCTACGTCCGCCGCGCCGCCCGGCACGCCGTTCTCCACGATCACGTCAACCGAGATTCCGCGCTCGGCGAGCGGCGTGAAGATGCGGCTCATGGTGCCGGGGCCGGTCTTTATGTCGTTGAGGGTTATGCGCGAGACGTCCAGGTCGTGGACGATGCCGGCGACGGTCTCACGGGTCTCCAGGTGCTCCAAATGCTTGCCTCCCTTTATGATCGTCCCCGGCGTCTCGTCGAAGGAGCTGCGGACGTGGATCTCGACCCCGTACAGCGCCCCCAGCTCGACCGCCCGCGGGTGCATCACCTTGGCGCCGCGCCAGGACATCTCGGCCATCTCCTCAGACGAGATTACAGGGATGCGCCGCGCTTCAGGGACTATGCGCGGGTCGGCGGTATAGATGCCGTCTACGTCCGTGTAGATCTCGCACCGCTCCGCCTCCAGCGCCGCCGCGAGTGCGACCGCCGTCGTGTCCGATCCTCCGCGTCCCAGCGTCATCACGTCGCCCAGGGCGTTCATCCCCTGGAAGCCGGCGACGATAACCGCCTGCCCCTCGCCGAGGTACTCGTGGATGCGCTTCGGCTGTATCTCCGAGATCACCCCCGAACCGTACCGACCCGTGATCCTGAACCCCGCCTGCGGCCCCGTGAGCGAGACCGCCGGCACACCCCGATCGTGCAGCGCCATTGCCAACAGCGCTACGGACTGCTCCTCGCCGGTCGCCAGTAGCTGGTCGATCTCGCGCGGCGACGGCTCCCGGCTTACCTCGTCGGCAAGCCGCAGCAGACGATCAGTGGTCTTCCCCATCGCGGAGACGACCACGACAATGTCCAGGCCCGACTCCCGCGCCCGTCCGACCCTCCCGGCAACGGCCTTGATGTGCTCCGCCGTAGCCACCGAGCTGCCACCGTATTTCTGAACCACGATCCCCAAAGAGGGCTTCCTTCCGCTGACGTTACTCCCGCGTAGCCTAGCGTATCAGCCGGGTTCTCGCACCACCCCCGGCGCATGGACGCGCCCGCCGGCGCACCCAAGATGTTGTGTGGGTTCCTTCAGTCTTCGCAACATGAAGAACTTTCGCCGCAGACGAAAAAACTTGGCCGAAGCTCTTGCGCGATGGCCGTGGGTGGTTCAGAATGGCGACCGCGTCTAAAATTTCATTTCTCGCTGGAGGGGGGCTCTTGCGATCTACAGGTGTACGTCACGCCGCGCATAGCGGCGTTTACGGACGAGGACTCTTTTGGTTAGTCCTGGCGTTCGTGATTTTGTTCGTGGGTGCGGTCTCCAGCGCGGCGCAGGCGCAGACCCCGAAGATAGCGGCCAAGCAGGCCGAGGTGGCCGAAGCGCAGGCTCGCATAGAGGCGACCCTCGCGGACCTGACCGAGGCTCAGGCCGCCTACGACGAGTCCCAGGAGAAGCTCGGGAAGGTCGAGAGAGACATCTCGGACAACCGGCGGGCGCTGGAAGATACCCAGAAGAAGCTCGACGCCGCGCAGGCAAAACTCTCCGACCGGGCGGTGGGTTCGTACAAGTCCGGGGGCGTGGTGTATCTGGACGTGTTGCTCTCGGTGAAGTCGTTCGCCGACCTCTCCAACAAGGGCAAGTTCGTATTGCAGGTGCTAAAGCAGGACCGGGACGCGGTCGTGAAGATCGCGAAGATAAAGAAAGAGCTTGCCTCCCAGCAGAGAGATCTGGAAGAGAAACAGCGGACGCAGGCCGGCATCTCGGCCCGGATGCGCGAGGAGCAGGCCGTCATAGACGACCGGCTCGCCGAGCAGCGCGCGGTCTACGATTCTTTGAGTGGTGAGGTGCAGCGTTTGATCCAGGAGGAGCAGGCCCGCCAGGCGCGCGAGGCCGCTAGACAGCGCGCCGAGGCCGAGGCCCAGGCGGAGGCCGAACGTCTCGCCGCCGCGCAGCGCGAGGCCGCCGCCCGCACCGCGCGCGAGCAGATGCAGCAGTTCACCGCCGCCTCCGAGGACACCCGTGTCGAGGTCGAGCGCCAGGCCGTCGCCGAGGCCGACGCTCGAAACGAGAGCCAGCGGCTCGCCGTCATTGCCGCCGAGAACGAAGAGAAGGCTGCGAAGGCGAAGAAGGCGGCGGAGCGCGACCGGCTCGCCGCCGAGGCCGAGGAGGCCCGCCAGGCCGCCGCGGAGCAGGCCGCCGCCGAGGAGGCCGCTCGCAAAGAGCAAGAACGCCTCGTGGCCGAAGCCCAGCAGGCGGAGCAGCAGGCGCTGCAAGAAGCGGAAGCGGCGAAGCAAGCCGAAGAACAAGCCGCCGCGGACGCCGCCGCTGCCGAGCAGGCCGCCGCCGAAGATCAATACACGCCGCCGCCGGAAGCTTCCGAGCCCGCAGCAGACGCACCGGAGGCCGCACCGGAAGAGGCGGTCGGGGTCACGTCGTCGGACCCGCGGGTACAGGCCGTATTGGAGAACCCCAGCATCAACCTCACTTCAATGGCGCAGCAGGATCTCGCCTCCGGTATGATCGACCCCCGCATCCTCGACGTGGTCGAGTTCGCGGCGCAGGAGCACACCATCTCGATCTCCGTGTTCAGCACCGGCCATCCCTTCGGCCCGACGCTCGACGGTCTGGGTTACGCCGGCTACCCGAACGCCCACTACTTCGGGCGCGCGGTGGATATCTACGAAGTAGACGGAGCGTCCGTGACCAGCGGCAACGCCGCCGCCCAGAGCCTCGCCCAGTCCATCTTCGACAACTTCGGTCCCGCCGAGCTCGGAAGCCCCTGGACTTTCGGCGAGGGCTCCTTCTCCGACGCCCTACACCAGGACCACATCCACGTCGGATGGGCCTACGGTTCGGACGGCGGGTTGTAGCGGTTAGCGGTAAAGGATAAGGAAGAGCCCCCGCCCGAAAAGCGGGGGCTCTTTGTCTATGCTCGTTTCCGGCCGGCTACGCGACGGGCTGGCCGCCGGTGATGTCGATGACCGAGCCGTTGACGAAGCTCGACTCATCGGAGGCGAAGAAGACGAAGGCGGGTGCGAGTTCGACGGGCTGGCCGGGGCGCCCCATCGGCGATTGCAGGCCGAACTGGGAGACCGTTTCGGCCTCCATCGAGGCCGGGATGATCGGGGTCCACACCGGGCCGGGCGCGACGCAGTTGGCCCGCAGCCCGTACTGCACGACGTCCTGGGCCAACCCCTCGGTGAACGTCACGATAGCGCCCTTCGTGGCCGAATAGGGGAGGAGTGTCGGCGAAGGCTTGTACGCCTGTGCGGAGCCGACGTTGATGATCGAACCGCCCTTCGGCATGTGCGGTAGCGCCGCCTTTACGAGCCAGAACATGGCGTAGATGTTTGTCTTGAAGGTCTTATCGAGCAGCTCGCTGGAGATGTCGGCTATGCCGTTCACCGTTCTCTGATGGGCGGCGTTGTTCACCAGGACGTCTATCCGGCCGAACTCATCCACGGCCTTCTGTATGACAGCCTGGCACTGGGTCTCCTCGCTTATGTCGCCGGGGACCCTTACGCACTTCTTTCCGGCCTCCTCGACGACCCGCGCCGTCTCCTCGGCGTCGGACTCTTCTTCGGGGAGATAGGAGATCAGGACATCCGCACCCTCGCGGGCGAAGGCGAGCGCGACGGCCCGTCCGATGCCGGAGTCGCCGCCGGTTATGACAGCCTTTTTACCTTCCAGCCGGCCATTACCCCGGTACGTTTCGTAACCGTAGTCGGGTTTGGGCTGCATCTCGCTCTCGATGCCGGGGTGTTGGTCTATCTGGGTCTGTTCCGGGTACTCCGGCTGCGGGTACTTGTCTCTCGGGTCTTGCTGTGTGTGTTGATCTTCCGTCATCTTCACAATCCTTTCTCTAGTCGTGACCGCGCTTATACCCGGAGGCGTGGGCTGTTATCCACCATGCGTCGTACCGTTTCGGAGCAACGAATAACGGGGATTTGACCAACGACGGGTCGTTCGGGGAAGGAGACGTTGATGGGAGAGTATGAGGCCACGTTTCAGAACCAGCCGGTCGACATCAGCCGGGAGTTCGTCCGGCAGGAGAATCACTTCTTCGTCGGGGAGAGAGTCGAAAGCTTCGACCCACGTTCGGCGTCCGGAGAGATCCTGTGGAGGAGCCTCTCGCTGAAGCAGCGTGTCTCCTACCATCAACTCACCCTGCAGTTCGAGGACTACAAGGTGTGGGAAGACATGCCGCCGGGCGAGTACGAGGACGACCAGACCTTCCCCTTCGGCATCTCTTTCGTGAGTCCCAGGACCATACGGCTCCGGGTAGCCGCGCGCCCGGAGAAGATCCGTGAGAAAGAGTCTCTAATGCTCGTCGGAGATCCCGGCACCGACGATTCCTGGGAGATGAAGGATGACGGGAGGTGCGTGACCTACACGGGCTCCTACGGCTCTTTGACGCTCGAGCGGAACCCACTGCACATCGAGTTCCGCGATGGCTCGAGGAGGCTACTGACCCGCACTAACCACCTCTCCGATACACGAAGCGTGGTCAACTCCATGCCAACGCCGTTCTCGTTCGTGCGCAACGCCTTCAACCTGCACCGGCACCTTGCGGCCAGCTTCAAGCTCTCACCAGATGAAAAACTCTTCGGTGGCGGGGAGTCGTTCACGCGCCTGGACAAACGCGGCCAGAAGATGGTCCTCTACACCTACGACGCCTACAGCGCCCAGACCCCGTACATGTACAAGCCCGTACCGTTCTTCATGAGCAGCCGGGGCTACGGGATGTTCGTACACACGAGCGCGCCGCTCACCTTGGATCTCGGAGGTTCGTATGATGGCGCGAACGTGATCTACCTCGGCGACGACTACCTGGACCTGTTCGTCTTTCTGGGCTCTCCGAAGGAGATCCTGACCGAGTACACGGCCCTCACCGGCCGCGCTCCCACCCCGCCCCTCTGGACCTTTGGGCTCTGGATGGGCCGCGAGACCTACTCCTCCGAGGAGGAGACTCGCGAGGTGGCGAAGAAGCTCCGTGAGAACCGCATACCCTCGGACGTGGTCCACTTGGATACCGGCTGGACTGAAGTTCCGCACCGCTGCGACTACGAGTTCTCTCCTTCCCGCTTCCCGAACCCCGAGAAGATGCTCTCCGACCTCAAGAACATCGGCCTTCGCGTGAGCCTGTGGCAGCTACCGTACCTCAACCCGATGAATGACCTGCACCCCGAAGCCATCGAAAAAGACTACGTCGTCCTGAGCGCCAACGGTAAGCCGCCCGTGGACGACGCCGTCATAGACCTGAGCAACCCGGAGGCCGTCGAATGGTACCAGGGCAAGCTAAAGAAGTTGCTCGATAAAGGGGTCGGTATCTACACGGCGGACTTCGGGGAAGCGGCGCCGCTCTCCGGTATCTACGCCGCGCGGCACGGCGGCTTTCACGAACACAACCTGTACCCGCTGCGCTACAACCGGGCGGTAGCCGAGGTAACCGAACAGGTGACGGGCAACGGCGCGATCTTCGCCCGCAGCGCGTGGGCCGGGAGCCAGCGCTACCCGCTTCACTGGGGCGGCGACGCCGAGAACACCGACACTGCGCTGGCAGCCACCCTGCGGGCCGGGCTCTCGCTGGGCCTCTGCGGCTTCTCTTTCTGGGGACACTTTATCGGGGGGTTCTCCTTCGAGAGCCCGGCGGACCTCTACCTCCGGTGGCTGGCCTTCGGCGCTCTCTGCTCGCATACCCGCTGCCACGGCGCCCCGCCCAGAGAGCCCTGGGAGTACGGCGAGGCATTCACGGACGATTTCCGGCGCATCGTGGAGTTGAAATACCGGCTCATGCCCTACGTCTACGCCCAGGCAAGGCTCGGCTCGCGCGACGGTCACCCGATGCTAAGAACCCTCTTCTTCCAGTATCCGGAGGACAAGACCTCCTGGCTCATCGAGGACGAGTACATGTTCGGCGAGGACATCCTCGTCGCGCCGCTGATGGAAGCGTCGGAGAGCCGGGGCGTGTACCTGCCGCCGGGTCTCTGGATCGACTACCAGAGCGCAGAGGTTTACGAGGGCGCGAGGTGGCATCACATCCGGGCCGGAGAGGTCCCTGTCGTGATGCTCGTCCGGGACGGCGCTGCGATACCACACGCGAGGCTCGCGCAGTCCACGGATTGGATCGACTGGCGGGAGATAGAGCTTCGCGTCTTCGGCGCGGAGGCCTCGACGGCTCGGGGGATCTTCTGTCTGCCCGAGGGCGGCGAGTTACACACGCTGCATCTCGCGCGCGAGGGCGGGGGATTCACGCTGGATCAGGCCCCCCTAAGCGACACGATAAGCTGGAGTGTGAGTGTTTGTCCATAGGCACGATAGAAACGTGCCATAGTCTTCGATGTTTGGCTTCTGAGAAACGAAGGGGATATCCCGCTAGACTCAAGGAAACTACGAGGTTGGCGAAGGAGTGGATTATGAGCGAAGATGAGCGGCCGGAGGGGATCTTCGAGGGCTACGACAAGAGCGACGAGGTACCGATCACCTCATACGCTACGCTGGCGGGGGCGTTCAACCTGATCTTCGCCCTGTTTCTACTCATCAGCCGCGCCACCGGCCGGACCATACCGGAGCGGATAGAGACGCGGGATATCCTGATCTTCGGTGCGGCTACCCACAAGTTGAGCTGGCTGTTGGCGAGGGAGCCGATCACGAGCCCTATCCGCGCACCGTTCACGGAACTCCAAGAGGTGAAGAGTCCGACGAAGGCTGAGGAGAAACCACGCGGCACGGATCTCCAGCGCACTATCGGCGAGCTTCTTACCTGCCACTTCTGCCTCGGGATGTGGGTGGCGGCCTTCTTCACCTACGGGTTCGTGCTCTTCCCGGCGACGGCCCGGTTGATCGGGGCTATCTTCACCATGCTTGCCATCTCCGACCACATCCACCAGACCTACAAGGCCCTCATGGAGCGGACGTAGAGCGAACCCGCCGCAATCGTAGGTCCGTGAGAGCAGCGCGGGCGGCGGCGTCACCCGGAACCCCGTGGACCGCGCCACCGGGAAAGGTGGCCGCGCTACCGATATACAGACCGCGCAGCGGCGTGCGGTACGGCGAGAGCGAGGGGAGAGGCCGGAAGAAGAGTTGATCCGGAGCCTGGCTCCCGGCGTTTACGTCCCCGCCGACGAGGTTGCGGTTGCGGCCTTCGAGGTCCGCCGGCGTCAATACGTGCCGCCCAAGCACCAACTCCCGAAAGCCCGGCGCGAACCGCTCGACCTGAGCCTCGATCCTCTCCACGTGCTGCTCGAACCCACGAGTGTCCGCGCTAGGCGGAACGTGCGTGTAGGCCCACAACGTATGGCAACCTTCCGGGGCGCGGGACGGGTCGGCGACCGTCGGCTGGGCGGCGAGCAGGAACGGACGCTCCGGCAGCCCGCCGAGCTTCTCCGTTGCGACGCTCTCCGAAAGTTCCCTCGTTCCCCCTCCGACGTGGAGCGTGCCCGCCGTACGCGCCGCTTCGTAGGACCATGGCACCGGCCCGGAGAGTGCCCAGTCCACTTTCAGGGAACCCGGCCCGTAACGATAGCGGGCCATCTTCTTCTTGTACGATTCAGGCAAGACGGAACTTGCGATCCCGAGTAGTCCCTTCGGCGTAACGTCACAGATGACGACGTTGGCCCCGAACACTTCGCCACCGGCCACGACGCCGCGCACCTTACCGTGCTCGGCGAGGACGCGCTCGACGGGAGCGTTGACGCGCAGTTCACCACCCAATGAGCTCAGGTAGCTTACGAGAGCGTGCGTGATCCGGCCGGACCCGCCTTCGGCAACCGGCCATCCAACAGCGTGACCGAGCAGGTTCAGGTAGAAGCCGAAGACCGCGCTCCCGCTAGCGTCGGGCGCGACGTCCCCGTGCAGCGCCGAGCCGTAGAGCCAGGCCTTCGACCCGTCGCTCTCGAACAGCTCGTCCGCGAGCGCCGAGACGGGCTGGAGGATCATGCGCGCCGCTTCAAGAGACTCGGCAAAGCCGAGTCCCGCAGCCGCCCGCAGCGACCCCCAGGCCGGGGGGAACCCGCCGAGCATCGCCCGCCGCAGCGCCGGCCAGAGCTTCAAATACAGCGAGATGAAACGCCGCCACGCCTCGCCATCGCCATCATTCAAATCGTCCAGGGAAGCGGCGGTTCGGTCGAGGTCGCGGTGGAGGGCCGCCCCCCGGCCCTCGTCGAGGACGTGGGCCATCGCCACGGGCGGATGGAGTAGGCGCAGGCCGTGCTCGCCGAGCGGCATGCGGGCGAAGACGGGGGAGGCTGCGGCTGCCGGGTAGACGCCGGAGAACGTGTCGTGTAGAAAGCCGGGAACGGTAAGCGCATCGGTCTTTACCGCTCCGCCGGGACGATCTTCCGCTTCGAGGACTATCACGGAGTAGCCGGATTCGGCGAGCAATATCGCGGCCGAGAGACCGTTCGGGCCCGCGCCGACGACTATAGCGTCGCGAGAATCGCTCACGATGTTGCCTGCGCTTTGCGGATGTCTCCGGCGTGGCGTGCGGTTCTCTCGGAGATTTCGTCGAGGGTTCGTCCGCGGGTCTCCTCGCCGAGGAGCCAGACGTTTGCGGCTATGACGAGCAGGACGGCGGCGAACATGGAGAAGACAGCGAGGGTGCCGAGGCCGGGTGCTCCGAGCATGAGGCCGACGGCGTAGGGACCGGCGATCCCTCCTATCCTGCCTATCCCCGCGGCCCATCCCGCCCCCGAACCGCGTGCGGCGGTCGGGTAGAGTTCGGGGGTGTAGCCGTAGACGACGCCCCAGGCCCCGAGGTTGAAGAACGAGACGAGCGAGCCCCACAGCACCAGCTCCGCGCCCGAGGTCTCGGCTCCGAAGCCCCGGAGGCCGAAGACGAGGGTGGCCGCCGCGCAGCAGAGCAGGTAGCTCACGAGCGTCGCCTTGCGGCCCCACTTCTCCACGAGGTAGGCGGCGGAGAAGTAGCCGGGGATCTGGGCGAGCGTTATGAGGAGCACGTATTCGAAGGAGCGTACCAGGCTGTATCCCGAGGTCGCGAGTATCTGCGGGAGCCAGGTGAAGATTCCATAGTACGAGAAGACCATCCCGAACCACAGCACCCACAACATCGCTGTTCGGCGCGCGTACGGTGCCGTCCAGAGCGCCCGAATCCCCACCCCGGAGACCGGCGATGTGCCCTGTGCGGTTCCGATGTCGGGCTCTTCGACCTCCACGCCGAGCCGCCGGGCGGCCTCGCGCGCCTCGGCGTGGCGACCTCTCCGTAGCAGGTAGCGCGGCGACTCCGGCAGACCGCGCCGCAGCACGAGGACGTAGAGCGCCGGCAGCGCCCCGATGGCGAACGCCACCCTCCAGCCGAACTCGGGGATGACGAGGTATCCGATCAGGGCGGCCAGGATCCAACCATACGCCCAGAAGCTCTCCAGCAGCACGATCATCCGTCCCCTGGAACGTGCCGGCGATACCTCGGCGACGAGCGTACTTGCCACCGGCAGCTCGCCCCCGAGTCCGAGCCCCGTGACGAACCGCAACACCAGTAGCGCCCCGAATCCCCACGCAAGCGCCGTAAGTCCCGTGGCGACGGAGTAGACGAGCAGCGTCGCCATGAGCAACGGCTTCCGTCCGTAACGGTCGGCGAGCGATCCCGAGGCCGCCGCGCCCACGAACATTCCGAAGAGACTGACGCTGATCGCCAACCCTACCTGTCCCTGAGTTAGCTCCCACTCTCTCGCCAACGCCACCAGCACGAACGACAGCAGACCGATGTCCATCGCATCGAACATCCAACCCAGCCCGGAGAGCAACGTAACCCGGCGATGCCCCGCTCCGAGCGGCTGCGCGTCCAACCGGCCCTCAAGGTCCCTACTCCACGAGCTATCCACCAGACCTCACCACCTCCGACCGTCTCCCGGACAGTCCTTGTAACGTTCGATGAAACGTTTGCTACTCAAATTTGTTGCAAAGTAGCGTATTTGTAACAAATCACTACATGAAGTATCACACAGGCTATAAGGGCTGGCAAGCCCGGATGGTTACTCTGGGGAGAGGGATTTGGACGTTTCGCTGGCGGGGAGTTTTCGGGGGTCTTGGGCGAGGGAGGTGTGGATGGCGACCTTGCCGTTGCGAAGCTTGACCCAGAGCATTATGAGCAGGACGCCGGCCAGCATGGTCGCCAGGCCGAGCAGGCCCGCCTCGGGTCCGAACGCGCCGCCGGTCCAGATTTTCGGGCCGCTCGGCTCGGTAGTGAGGAAGGTAGCCCCTAGTGGGTTCAGGCCGCTAACCGGGAAACCGTAGACGTTGCCCTGGAAGAAGTTCCAGGTGATGTGCAGCCCGATGGGGATGGCGAGTTCGCCGGTCAGGACGTAGCCGGCTCCCAGCAGCAGGCCCGCGAGGGCGATGTTGAAGGTGCTGAGGAGTGAGGCGTTAGGGTTGAACAGGTGCAGCGCGCCGAAGACGCTCGACGACAGCACCCAGGCCGCGACGACCGCCGCGCGCGGGCCGACGGCGGGGTAGTTCAGACCCTCGGCGACGTTGCGGATCTGGTATCCGCGGGAGAGCATCTCCTCGTAGATCCCGACGCACAGAAAGACCCCGACCGGGAGCAGCATCGCGAGCGCGAACGGTGCGCCCGGCTCCACCGTCTCAAACGCGCCGGTCACGGAGACCCATCCGGCGGACCATTCGATCAGGAATATGCCCGTCATGAGCAGCGCGCCGAGGAACATTCCGAAGAACAGGTCTACCAGCCAACCGCCGCTCAGGCGCAACCCGAAGTCCCGTAAGGGCCGCCGGTCGAGGAAACGTCCGGCGAGCCACAGGCTCGCGAAGATCGCCAGCAGCGACGCCAGGCTCCCGATGAAGAAGAACGCCGGAGACACGCCGGCCGACCGCCCGGACTCGCCCAGACTCGCCGAGCCGGCCGCCAGCCACACGCTCGTCAGCACGCCGGACAGGACGGCCGTTATCGCCAGGAATGCCGCGAACTGCCCGAGCAGCCGCCACAGCGCCCTCGGGCGCCCTCCGTCCTCTTCAAGAAAGAACCGCAACATCGACCTCCGCCTGAATCCCGGATAGAACGCCGGGACACATTGTAATGTCCCGCGCTCTACTTGGAGGTGTCAGGACTTTGCTCCTCCCTACGCGCCGCGCGCCGTTTAGTACTCTTACGAGACCTGAGAAAGGTTCAACCGAAGAACGAGAGGAACCGCTATGAGAGATCCCGTCCGTTTCACCGTTTACTCGGACTACCTCTGACCCTGGTGCTTTAACGGGGCCGTGCGTCTCGAAAAGATAGCAGCCGAGTATGGGGATGCCGTCGAGGTCGCGTGGAAGAGCTTCCTGTTACGGCCCTCGCCGCACCCCCGCAGCCTGGAGGAGCACCGCGAGTACACCCGCAACTGGTTGCGTCCCGCCGAGCAGCCCGAGTCCGGCCGTTTCACCGTCTGGGCAACAGAGAACCCGCCGCCGACCCACAGCGTCCCGGCGCTGATGGCGGGGAAAGCCGCCGCGACCTTCGGTGAGGAGGCGTTCCACAGGTTCCACCTGGAGGTCATGCAAGCGTACTTCGACGAGAACCGCACCATCTCCGACCTGGATGTCCTTGCGGACATTGCGGAACGGGCCGGGATCTCCGCCGGCGAGTTCCGCCAGCGACTCGACGATGGCCGGCAGGCGTTCGAGGACGAAGTCTTCGCCGAGCATGCGGAGGCTATAAGCCTCGGGGTTACGGGGATACCGTCGGTCGTGGTGGACGATGCTATCTTGATCCCCGGCGCCGTGAGTACGGACGTATACCGGCGCGTGATCCGGGACCGGATGGAGTTACGAGAGCAGTAAAACACCGCGCGAGCGTTAGGACTCGTGCAGCTTCTGAGTCTCCCGAAGGGCGTCGGCGTAGCGGCTGGTCGTTGCCCGGTAGTTGCTGACTTCTCTTGAGGCGTGGCGGCCGGAACGTCCCCACCCGCCGAAGCGCCCTCCGAGCGCGACCGAGCTGAAGAAGACGCCCTGATAGTAGGGGATGAGCTGTTCCAGGGTCATGGCCGAGCGGTCCGGGCGCACGGAGTCGCGGGCTTCCGCGCCGTTCACCCGGATCTCCGGTCCCTCCATGCCGTGCTTCCGCGTCTTCCCGAGACGCCTTAGGGTGGCGAGGACTTCCTCCTCCGTGGGCCGGTCGGCGAAGTCCTTTCCGGCGTAGACGTAGGCGACTTCACCGGTGCGTTCGATGAGGACTATGGCGGGTACGGCCACTCCCTCCCGCTCGTTCCACAGCCCGTAGCGTTTTGCCAGTTCGCCCTTCGGGTCGCTCAGGAGCGGGAACGGGAGCAGGAGCTTGTTCACCATCTGGAGGTTGTGCTCCGGTGGGTCCACGCTTATAGCGGCGACCTGTGCGTCGCGCCGGGCGAACTTCTCGAACCCGCGGGCGATGCTGGCGAGCTGTCCGTTGCAGTAAGGGCACCAGTCGCCCCGGTAGAAGATCAGCATCGCCGGTCCCAACTCCAGTTGTCCGGAGAGGTTCCAGGGGTAACCTGTCTGATCCGGCAACTCGAAGGCCGGAGCCTTCTCTCCCACGCTTATCTCGGCCACTCGCGCCCCTCCCATAAGAGACCCCGTATCGTCACCCCGCATGTTAGCAGGCAGCGGCTATGTAAGCGGCGGAGAGCAGATCCCGGCAATGATCTAGAATGTATACATTCGTGGTGAGCGGCGCGGATGAGGATGATGAAGATAGGGAGCGCGCTTGGTCTGGCAACCGACACTGTATACGCTGGCGCTGGTCGCGGTCGCGGTATTGGCGGCGGCGCTCGCCCTGTACACAGGCCGCCGGGACGTCCCCGGCGCGAGGAACGTCGCTCTGATGATGGCGGCGGTCTTCGCGTGGAGCCTGGGTTATGCGTTCGAGTTGGGAGAGAGTGATCTCGGGACGAAGATCTTCTGGGCGAAGGTCCAGTACCTCGGGATCTGCACGGTCCCGGCGGCCTGGCTCGCGTTCGCGTTGCGCTACACGGGCCGGGGGCGGTGGCTTACGCGGCACAACCTGGCGCTTCTTGCCGCGTTGCCGCTCGTAACGCTCGCGCTGGTGTGGACCAACGAGTGGCACGGCCTGATCTGGAGCCACACCGCCATCGACCCCTCGCGGACGTTCCTGAGACTGGAGTACGGCCCGATGTTTTGGGTGTACTGGATTTATGGCCAGGTGCTCATGGTCCTCGGTACGTTCTTCCTGCTCTCCGGGCTCCTCCGCACGCCGGGCCTGTACCGAGAACAGGCCTGGGCGCTCCTGGCCGGAGCCTCTGCCCCCTGGATCGGCAACGCCGCTTACGTCACCGGCTTCAACCCGTTCCCCGCCCTGGACCTGACACCCTTCGCCTTCCTGTTCAGCGGCGCGGCCCTCTCTTTCGGTATCCTTCGCTACCGCTTTCTGGACATCGTGCCGGTAGCCCGCGACGCAGCCATAGAAGGCATGAACGACGCCGTGATAGTGGCCGACGCGCGGGGCCGCGTCGTGGACCTCAATCCAGCCGCGCGCGATGTCCTGGGTATCACCGCGTCCGATTCCGCCGGCGCGCGCCTCTCCGAAGTAGCGCCCGATCTCAGTGCCTTGCTGGAGGTTTACGGAGAGGCCGACGAGGCGCGTAAGGAGGTCGAGATCCGGACCGGAGACGATCTGCGCGAGTTCGAGATGTCGCTCTCCTCGTTGCGGGACCGCAGGGACCGGCTCACGGGACACCTGCTTGTCCTGCGCGACGTCACCGAGCGCAAGATCGCGGAGCGGGAGTTGCTGCGCCAGCGTGCGGATCTCGCGCGATCCAACGCCGAGCTCGAACACTTCGCCTACCTCATAGCCCACGATCTGCGTGCTCCCTTGCGGGGTATTAACGGCTTCTCCAACATCCTGCTCGAAGACCACGCCGCCCAACTCGATGCCGAAGGCCGCGAACATCTAACGCGCGTCGCCGAAGCCGCCCGGCACATGGGGCGCATCATAGACGAGCTGCTAGACCTCTCTAGCCTGACGCGTGCGCAACTGCGCCGGGAGACGGTGAGCCTCAGCGCCCTCGCCTGTAGAGCTGCGGACGAACTGCGCCACGGCTCGCCCGAACGCCGGGCCACCTTCGATATACAACCGGACCTCACGGCCGAGGGTGACGGACGGCTGCTCCGTATAGCCCTGGCGAACCTCCTGGAGAACGCCTGGAAGTTCACCTCCAAACAGCCCCAAGCGACGATAGAGTTCGGGATCTCCGAGGACAACGGAACCCCGGTCTACTTCGTGCGCGACGACGGCATCGGCTTCGACATGAACTATGCCGATAAACTCTTCGAAGCCTTTCAACGTCTGCACTCCGCGAGCGAGTTCGAGGGCGTCGGGATCGGTCTGGCGGCCGTGAAGCGGGTGGTGGAGCGCCACGGCGGACGTGTGTGGGCCGAGAGCGAGGTCGGCAAGGGCACCACCTTCTATTTCACGCTGTAGCACGCACTCTAGCTCGCGCTGCAGCAAAGTTTTCCGAACACCGTTTCGCCACGCCGCAATACTGTGTAAAATCCCCGCCTATGGTCCTGATGGAGGAGCCGGGGGGCAGGACGAGGTCGCGCGTGGCGCTACGTCGGATGCCGGAGCAGCCGCCACAGCGGACGCTTCAGCGACCGCCCGAACAAGTCCTCGAGCGAGCACCCGAGCATACGCTGCGGCTAATAACCTCGCAGCCGTTGACGCACCCTCTACCGCGCCGCGAGACCCCAGACTATTCACCGCGGACGTTGCCGCCTCCTTCGGATCGGCAGCCCGGACGCAGACCCCGCAAACGTTCTTTCAGCCGCAAGAAGATCTACCGCCGCCGCCGATGGGCGGCCCTCGCAATCCTCTGCCTCTTCGTGCTGGCCGTCGTCTGGTTGGTCTTGCCTTCCGGGGAGACCACCGCTCCCGAGGGGATCGACGCCGCCGGCCCGGCTCGCGCTCCCGTGGGCGGCACGGCTTCGGAAGAGCCCGCCCGGTCGGCGGGGAAGTATGGTGTGAGCGTGCGGGATTCGAAAGGGCAGGCCGGAGAACGGGCCATGCC
>CALMWA010000360.1 GCA_937873125.1 uncultured Actinomycetes bacterium
AGCACGGGGACGGCGCAGCCTTCGATCACGTCGGCCATCGTATTTGGGTCCCCGGTGTACTCGGTCTTTATCGCGTCGGCCCCGATCTCGGCGGCTATGCGGCAGCAGTACGCGAGGAGGTCCGGGTCTTTGCGGTCCTCCATGCGCGAGCCCCACAGGGTCGCCTCGACGATCAGGGGCATTCCGACGCTTCGGGCCTCGTGCGCGGCCTTCGCGATTGCCTGGACGTTGTCGGCGAACATGTGGCCTTCTTCGGGGCCCATGATCAGGTACATCACCATCGCCCCGGCGCCCAGGGCCAGGGCGTCTCGCGGCGTGCACAGGACCCGGTAGTGTTCGCCGAGGTCCCGCATACGCTCGTCCAGGACCGTCCAGTCGGCCCGCAGGATCGGAACGGGAGCCCCCCGGAACGCGAACAGGTGGGCGGCCTGCTGGAGCATGCCCGGTGAGATCAGGACACCATCCGGCTCTCCGGCCACTATGTTTTGGAGGACCTCCACAGGCTTACCGACCTCCGGCGAAACCCTGAAGCTCGTCCCGTGGTCGAACGCGACTATAAACGACCGTCTGCTCCGCCGGTTGAACAGACGACCCAGCCGCAACGCAGCACCGTTCATGTACGCTCCTCTCCAGCTTTCCCGCTCTACCCTGGTGCTTTTCAACCCTACCGTGCTCGAATCACCGGAGCATTCCGGCGGCGCGGTGGCGTGAGGGTGCGCGGTGGATTAAGCTGGATGCCGAAGGTCAGGGGTGGCTCGGGTTGATCGGGGAACCGTAGCGACCAACGGGTTTCCGTGGCTGTATGAGAGAGCGCCGGGACGGCGAACGTTCCGGCCAGGGAAGGGTGACCGAGAGGCGCCCTAGGAGGAGGTTGTAGTGAACTTCGAGTTGTCTATACTGTTGGCGGCATTTGCCGGCGGGCTTTTCGGGGCGGCCATAGGTGGTCTTCCCGCGTTTATCTTCACCGGCTTCGCCGTCTTGGTGGGTGTGGCCGCCGGTCTTGGCAACAGCGACTTCGACGTTCTGGGCAACATCGCCTTCGGTCCTATCTTCGGTCCTCACATATCCTTCGCTGGAGGGGCGGCGGCGGCGGCGTTCGCCTTTCGCAGGGGGGACCTCGAAAACGGCCGGGACATAGCCGCCCCGCTGGCGGGGGTCAACGATCCCATTACCTTGGTTGTCGGTGGTCTGTTCGGACTCGGCGGTTACGTCTTCCAGCAACTCCTGGTGGGTATCGGGTTCAGCCCTTACACCGACTCTATAGCTCTTACGGTCGTGGTCTCGGCAATCGTCGCCCGGCTGGCATTCGGCCGAACGGGACTCTTCGGCGACCACCGCTCTGATCCGGATGCTGAGTCTCGCGGCCGGTTCGTCCCCGGTGGCGAGCGGGTCTGGGTGGACTACCAGCAGGGCTTGTTTCAGTTGATCGTACTCGGACTCGGCATGGGAATCTTCTCGTCGTGGCTCGTCACGGCGTTCAACGCCGCCAACCCGGATTACACGCCGCTGGCGACGGTTCTCGCGTTCGGTATCTCGGCGACTTCCCTGATATTCCTGGAGTTCGGCTTCTCGGTCCCGGTTACGCACCACATGTCGCTCCCCGCCGGTGTGGCGGCGACGGCGGTAATTACGGCCGGCGGGGGGGACACTACCGCGATCCTTCTCGGAGCTTTAGCCGGTCTCGGAGGCGCGCTCATCGGAGAGCTATGCTCGCGTCTGTTCCTGATCCACGGCGACACCCACATTGACCCGCCGGCGTTCGCCATCTTCCCGATGACAACCATCATTATCGTTATTGGACTGCTGCTCGGCTAGCGAAGAATCCCGGAGCCACCCTCCCGGTCCTGCCAGTGGCCCCGCACATCTGCCCACGCTCCGCGTGATGCAGATGTGCGGGGCCGCTGCTTCGCCGGTCGAAAGTCGGACAAAGGAGAGGCCATCGGCAGAGCCGTCGGCAAACCCTAATTTACGAACGCGAGCGGGACGCAGCACATGAACGACGGGCGCATCGAGAACGCTCTGCCCGCGGCAACCGACACGCAAGATGTCCTTATCGGGACGGGTGTGCTCTCTTCGGTCGCCGAAGTCTTCGAATGTAGCAGACCTATCCGGCGATGCGCGAGCTGATGCATAAGACCGCCGAACATCTTTGGGGATAGGAGAAGCTATGATCGCCGCCGTTTTCAAAGGCCCACACGAGATCGAACTCCAGGAGCTAGAGACCCCAAGGATCGCTCCCGGCGAGATGCTCGTGAAGGTGGGTGCGAACACGGTTTGCGGCACGGATGTCCGCATCCTGCGCGGTGAGAAGACGAAGGGGATAGTCCTCCCGGCGGTGCTGGGGCACGAGATCGCCGGTCACATCGCCGAGGTTGGCCGGGACGTGCGCGGCTACGAGGTCAGTACGCCGGTCGCGATCTCGCCGGAGATACCCTGCGGCCGGTGCTACCCTTGCCAGCACGACATGGAGAACATGTGCGCGGACTTGAAGCTCTTCGGCTACGACATACCCGGCGGCCTGGCCGAATACGTCCGCATCCCCGCCCGCGCCGTAGAACTCGGCGGCGTCTTCGCCGCCGGCAAAGACCTGCCCTCCGAACACCTGGCGCTGTCCGAGCCGCTCGCCTGTTGCGTAAACGGCCAGCGCCGCTCGCGCACGGGCGTCGACGATACCGTGCTCGTCATGGGCGCGGGGCCGATCGGGCTGTTTCACGTTCAACTCGCCCGGCTCGCGGGGGCGCGGACGGTGATCGTCAGCGAGATCTCCGAGAGTCGGCGTGCCCTCGCCAAAGACCTCGGGGCCGATGTCGTTGTGGACCCGACCGGAGAAGACCTCTCAGAAGTCGTCGGAGAATTCGGGGGTGTGGACGTCGCCATGATCTGCATCGGTGTATCCGCGCTGGTGAACGAGGCGATCCAACTAGCCCGCCCCGGCGGTCGGGTCAACGTCTTCGCGGGCCTCGCGGGGAAGGGCTGGGCGGAGATCGAAGCCAACCTCGTCCACTACAAGGAACTCGAAGTCACCGGGACATCCAACTCCCGCCGCCGCGAGTTCGCCACGGCCCTGCGCCTCATAGAGAGCGGCGACGTGAACGTCGAGCCGATGCTGACGCACCGCTATCCGCTCTCCGAAGCGGTTCAGGCCATAGAGATGTCCGCGAGCGGGGAGGGGGTGAAAGTCGCCGTGATGCCGTGAGATAATCGGGGCGTCCGGCGAAGGAGAGGAGAACGTCATGGCCGAAGCCCGCAACATCGAGGTGGTCCCGGAGTCCTACAGTTATGTGTTCAACCCGTACCGGGAGGCGGTCGTCAACGTGCGGCCCGGCGACCGGGTGACGATCCACACCAACGACGCCTTCGAGAGCCGCATCCAGAGCAAGGACGACCTGCCGGGCAAAGCGCTCGCCACAGCCAAGTTCCTCAACCCGCAGACCGGCCCTATCTTCGTCGAAGGGGCGGAACCCGGCGATACTTTAGCGGTCCGCATCGAGAGCATCGAGCCCACCCGGGACTTCGCGGTGAGCGCCATGATCCCATACTTCGGCGGCCTGACCTCCACCACCATGACCCGCACCCTGCAGGAGCCGCTGCCGGAGAAGGTCTGGGTCTGGGACCTCATCGAAGACGGCTCGAAGATAAAGAACGACGACCTCGGCGTAACGCTGGACTGGGACCCGTTCATGGGGACTTTAGCCGTCGCCCCGGACCTCGAAGCGATCTCCGCGCTCGCGCCGGGGCCGTTCGGCGGCAACATGGACGTACCGGACGTGCGGCCGGGCAACACCGTCTTCCTGCCGGTCTGGAACGAGGGGGCGCTGTTCTACACGGGAGATTGCCACGCCCGGCAGGGACAGGGCGAGTTGTGCGGGGTGGCGTTGGAGATCACCTCGAAGGTAACGGTGGTCTTCGACGTGATCAAGGGTAAGGCTATTGAGTGGCCCCGCATCGAGTCGGAGCACCGCATCATGGTCGTCGGCAGCGCCCGGCCGATGGAGGACGCCGCCCGCATCGCCAACACCGAGCTGATCCTCTGGCTCGAAGAGGAGCACGGCTACGACCGCTGGGACGCCTACCAGCTACTCACCCAGGCCGGTGGCCTCTATGTGGGCAACATGGTGGACACGACCTACTCGCTCGTCGCGTCCATAGAGAAGAAGTATCTGCCGGGCTCGGGTTAGAGAGGAACTTCGCCTCAATAGCGGAGCCGCGCCGGGGGTCAGCGGGTGGGGTGGATGATCTTGTCGAGCCACTCCGAGAGCACGATCCGCTCGCCGGGCGTAAGCTCGGCCGACGCCTCGGGCAGGACGGCCTTGAGCGCGACGGCGCGGCTGGCGACCCGGTCGTCTCCAGCACCTTCGTCCTCCAACCCGGCGGTCTCATCCGTGGTCACGGCCGCGAGTATCGTCTCACGGGTCGCCTCAGACAACGCGGGGTCGCGATCCTCGTTCTCGACGGCGATGAGGGACAGGACTACGCCCATTCCGGCGGCGTGGATCATACGCGCCGCACGCTCCACTCCGATGCGTAACCGACCGGCCTCGGCGACACGCCGCACCAGCCCGTGCAGGATCTCAGCGGCCTCACGGGCCGCGGCAGGCTCGGTCCCGGGCACGGGATCCCCGTACATAAGCTTGTAAAAGGCCGGGTTGGCAAGGCCGAATCCGATGTGGAGGTCCCACCCCCGGCGCAGGTCCTCGACCGGGTCCTCCGCCCGCTCCCGCGTCGTCTTGTCGCGCAGATACGTCGAGAATCCGTGGCTGGCTACCTCATCGAGCAGACCCCGCATATCTCCGAACTGGCGGTAGATCGTGGGCGCCTGCACCCCGGCGGCCGCCGCGACCGCCCGCGTGGACACCGCCTCCCGACCTCCCTCGGCCAGAAGCTCCGCCGCAGCCCGCACAATGCGGTCCTTCGTACTTGACCTCCTGCTCGTCGTTATCTCTTCTTTCTCAGTAAACGTCGTCTCACGCATGACACATACGATAACACGATTTTGTTATCAGAGATTGTGTTATCTTTGAAACGGTGCTATTGTTAGCGTTGTTAGCTAAACTGGCCTCGGAAGGCTGGTAGACAGGAGGCAAGGATGAGCGAGCAAAACGGAGCGGCGGAGGGCCGGGTGGCGATCGTCACTGGCGGAAGTCGAGGACTCGGCAAGAACATAGTGCAGAGTATCGCCCGGCGCGGCACGGATGTGATCTTTACCTATCAGAGCAGCAAGGCCGACGCCTACGCGCTGGTGGCCGAGGTGGAAGGGATGGGTCGTCGGGCCACAGCTCTGCAACTGGACGTGGGCGACGCCAGCACGTTCGACGACTTCGCCGGGCAGGTACAGGACGTGCTGCGAGACTGGGATACAGAACGGTTTCAGTTCCTGGTCAACAACGCTGGGATAGGTGTTTACGCCAGCATCGCGGACACCACCGAGGCGCAGTTCGACCAGCTCATGGACATCCACGTCAAGGGGCCGTTCTTTTTGACCCAGAGGCTGCTGCCTCTGATGGCTGACGGCGGGCGCATCGTGAACGTGTCCACTGGCCTGGCGCGCTTTGTCCAGCCGGGGTTCGCGGCGTACGCTGCGGCCAAGGGCGCGGTGGAAGTGATGACTAGATACCTCGCGGCGGAGCTCGGGTCGCGTCGGATCGCCGTCAACGTGATCGCGCCGGGGGCGATCGAGACCGACTTCGGGGGCGGCGTGGTGCGCGACAACCCGAATATGAATGGGATGATCGCCTCCACCACGGCGCTGGGGCGCGCCGGGCTGCCCGAAGACATCGGCGGGGTGGTGGCATCGCTCCTCTCATCCGAGATGGGCTGGGTGAACGCACAGCGCATCGAGGCGTCGGGCGGGCAGCGGTTGTAGGACCGCCGCCACAGCGATTCGGCTAAGCCAGACCCTCTACGCCAGCGGCGGCATGGTTCGAGACGCTTCTCGGCCGTCCCCTGTAGAAGCGCCGATTCACCCACAACGATGCGGGCTTGGCGCGGATGTAACCGACTCTACCGACGCCCGAGCGAATTGTGGCACCTCGGAGACGATGCGGTAGTATCGCGTTTTGTATGAGCCTGACGACTGACAACCGGGACG
>CALMWA010000361.1 GCA_937873125.1 uncultured Actinomycetes bacterium
TTGTCGCCGATATTCGTGATCTCTGCGTCGGCATTCAGTCCGTTCAATGTATCTTCTCTATTATGTATATGCTCAAGCATGACCTTACGATAATCTTTAGTAACCATATCTCGTCCCTTTCGCTAGCCTAACTGTTCACTATGAGACTACCAGACCACACTAGGCTTATGTGTCCGCCACGGCTATGAGTATTAGGTGTGCTAGGCTGAAGATCCAAATTGTAGGGGAAGGGAGATGCCGTTTGCAGCCCGTACTAGAAATCGGCGATAGTGTCGTAAATGGCAAGATAAAATTGTACAATGACAGACTAGAATTCCAGCTTAGAACTCGGCACGCTGTAGTGCCAATTGACCAGATCAGTGGCGTTACAACGGGCGGCTTTGGATTTCGTGATCTTAAATTATTCACCAAGACTGGCGATTTAATCGAAGCTGAGTTCACAAGCAAGCGCGACTACGAGAAATTGAGTGAAGCAATTCGCCGCATACAGGCAGGCGAGACACTGGAGCCAGGCCAACTAGAACGTGAGAGGGTCGGCCAAGTCGTGGAAGCGACCAAAGACTTTGCCCAAGATAAAAACGTCAAGTCATGTGGCTTGATAGTGGGCGTCGCATTCATTTTGATGGTTATCACTGGCCTAATCATTAGCGCGGTAGGTTGGATAATTGACACGATCGGATCACTTTTTTAGTTCGCGTATCCGCATCGTGGGCCATAGGACGGGCCAGTTGTGTCGCAACCTTGCTGCAATGCGACGCGAAACTTGATTTGAAGCCGGCGGCAAATGCAAATGGGTTGATTGCAGAGGTTGCGTCGTCGCTCCCGCCGCAATCGGCAAACCTTACCGCAAGGAGTAGCTAGAACCCGATCTTCCCGCCCTTGCTCTCACGCTCCGGCGTGTCGGGAGCCTCTACCATCGGCGTCTCGTCCAGGTATTCGACGCCGCCCATGAGTAGCTGCGGTTCTACCTCCAGGCCGGTGGCGAGCTTGCGGATGGTGGTCGGGTACGCCCGCCGCTGCCCGGTCTCCAGCTTGGAGATGGTGTCGCGGGCGACGCCGCTCCTCGCCGCCAACTGCTCCTGACTCATCACCGCCCGCTGCCGGAAGTTCCTCAGATGCGGAAGATCCATACTCCTGCCTCCAAACACTACATAAAACTTGCACAAACGCTACAACAATGCTACGCTAACGAAAGTATAGCTCACCGGAAGGAGTAGCAGATGGAATACAGGCCGGAGATGGTGGTTCCTTACGTGACGGAGCAGAGTCCGCGGGGAGAGCGGACGATGGACATTTACTCGCGGCTACTCAAAGACAGGATCATTTTCCTGGGGACGCCGTTGGACGATCAGGTAGCGAACGTGATCATGGCGCAGCTACTGCATCTGGACTCTGAGGACCCGGAGCAGGACATCTACCTGCACATAAACTCTCCGGGTGGGAGCGGGTCGGCGATGTTGGCGATCTACGACACGATGCAGTTCATCAAGGCGGACGTGGCGACGACGGCGCTAGGGTTGGCGGCGTCGGCTGGGGCGTTCCTGCTCGCGGCGGGGACGAAGGGTAAGCGGAGTGCGCTGCCCAACACGCGCGTGCTGATCCATCAGGCGAACATCCAGGGCCTCGGCGGACAGGTTTCGGATGTGGAGATCCACGCCCGTGAGATCCTCGAACAGAAGCGTCGCGTCACCCAGCTTCTGGCCGAGTGTACGGGACAGACCTACGAGAAGCTCGAGCGCGACACCGACCGCGACTACATAATGAGCGCGGCGGATGCCGTCGAGTACGGTGTCATAGACCGGGTGATAGCCCGTCCGGGGGAGAGGATAGAGGCCGAGTAGGGGAAGAGAGGTTCGGATGGACCTCACGCACGAGTACATCCACCACCGAAGAGGATATAGGTTCGGGGCGGGGGTCTGCTGGATCCGGATCTACGGCGCAGAGCCCGGCGACGCCCCCATCGTCGTCTGCGAGGAACTTCCAAACCTCGGAGACATGGTCGAGATGTCCGGGAATTTGGCGGCCGAGGTCATCGCGGAACACTTCACGGACGGCCTCCCGGACCTCCCCCGCCCGATACTCTGGATCGAGCATCGCCCCCGCCGCCGGGGACCGGGCCGGCACTTCCTCCTCACCTTCCCCGACTATACCCCTCACCCCGAAAACGCCGGCTTCGTGCGGCGCGTAACACTCGGGCAGCCAATCCGCGAACCGCTCACGCTAAAAGAGGTGGCGATACTCATCGGTGAGTAACGCTCGCGGATATGGGTGGACGGCTGAACATGCTGACCCCTCCGAACGTTTGGCCGTTGTTTGGTAGGGTACTGGCAGTGCGGGGTTTCGGCCGGCGCGGTTTTCGTAGTGGGGAGACTGAATGATACGCGGCAAGAAGGTTCTGGCTCTGGTGATGGCGGGTGGTCCGGGCGGCCGGTTGGAGGTTCTCACCGAGGAGCGGGCCAAGCCCGTGATGCCCTACGCCGGGGTGTACCGGCTGATCGACTTCCCCATGAGCAACTGCATGCACAGCGGCATCTCGGACGTGTGGGTGATCGCGCAGTACCAGCCCCAGTCTCTCACCGATCAACTCGCCCACGGCCGTCCCTGGGACCTCGACCGCACCTACGGCGGCATGCGGCTAGTGCCACCGCGCCAAGGCGGCAGCGAGTCCGGGTGGCACCAGGGCAACGCGGACGCCATCTACCGCAACAAGACTCTCATCGCCGACTTTGATCCCGACGTACTCGTGGTACTCAGCTCGGATCACGTCTACAAGCTCGACTACGTCGAGGTCATCAACCACCACCTCGACTGCGAAGCCGACGTCACCATAGTAACCACGGAGGTCCCGGACGATGAAGCAGCCCGCTTCGGCCTCGTCGAAGTGGACGATGACGGGCGCGTGACCAACTTCGAATACAAACCGGACGAGCCACAGAGCAACCTCGCCGCCACGGAGGTTTTCGTCTACGACACGCGCAAGCTATTAGAGACCATCGAGGCTCTCGTCGCCGAAGACGCGGACGATGACGAGGCTGCGCTGGAGGATTACGGCGACGAGTTGCTCCCGCGCCTCGTAGAGGAGGGCCGGGCCTACGAGTACCGGCACGACGGGTATTGGCGCGACGTCGGTACGGTCGAGGACTACTGGGCCTCCAACATGGACCTCATCCACGCAGACCCCGAACTCGTACTCGACGACCCGGACTGGCCCATCCTGACCCTCGGCGTTGACCGGCCGCCCGCCAGAATCTCCGGCACGGCCAGCATCGTGGACGCCCTGATCTCGCCCGGCTGCGTGATCCAGGGCCGCGTGGAACGCTCCGTCCTTTCCCCCGGCGTGTTCGTACACGAAGGAGCCACGGTGCGCGATTCCATAATCCTGCACGAGACTGTTATAGGCCCCGACGCAACGGTGGACTGCTCCATCCTCGACGCCGAAGTCTCCGTCGGCGAAAGAGCTGGGATCGGGACACGGAGAGATCCAGACGCGCAGAACTCCGGCCCCTCCGACTCGGAGATAGCGTTGGTCGGTAAGGGAGCCAGCATCCAGGACGGCGCCCGCGTCGCGGCCGGCGACCATGTAAAACCCGGAGCAACAATAGAGAGTTCTTGATCTCGTTAGATCTTCGCCCTCGCTGGATTCTTACTCGTGGATTCCGGGCTGCTGTACTTGGTGTAGCGAACTTTGTATCCGAGCAATCCGCCGACGAACGCGAGTGCGGTCACCGGTGCGAACAGCGCCTTCCGAACGGGCTTCGGTAATTTGGGCGAATAAGCCATACCTCCAACATGGCGCACCAGCACCGCGAGTTGCAATGGGTTCCTGGGAAGCGAGCCGATGGTCTTCCCGTCTCGCATGAGGCCGAGCATCGTCTCGAACATGATCTCCACGTCCAGCCCCGGACGAATCCCGGCCACAAAGCAAACTTCCTCCTCGTCGCTGGGGTTCCACCATGCGTGGGGAACGCCCGGTGGTCCGATTGCGCTCGCGCCCGGCCCAAGGATCAACCCCCGTCCTCCCACGCGCACGCCCAGCCTCCCGGAGATGACCTCGAATTGCTCCTCCTGAACGGGATGGATGTGCTCGGAGATATTCGCCCGCGGCGGGGCAACATACTCGATCCGCAACGACCCGTCGTCGGTCTCTCGGGCTGATTCGAGTATGTGGAACCTGTGCCCGAAGAAGCGGAACTCGTGTCCAATGAGAGGACTCTGCCTTGCATCACTCGTCTCGATCATGTCGTATCTCCTTTCCCCGGCATCGTGGGGACACTATATGTTGGGTGATGAGGCTTACGCATCCCCCAAATGGACCATCTTCCGAATCTTCCGTTGGGATCGATACACAGCAGCGAGTAGATCAACTCACTCGCGCTGGCTGCGCGGTGGATACGCTTCCCACTCTCAGGAGGGATAGTCCCAGCCACGCCACGGCCACGTCGAGGACTACGGTAGCGGCTGGTACGGGGACGAAGGTGAACACCGTGCCGATTATGAGAAGAATTGCCGCGGCTCGCGGGTAAACCCTGGCCTTGAGCGTGGCTATGCCGAACAGCAGCCAGCCCACGGGGAAGATTATGAAAGCCATACCGAAACCTACCACCAACAGTCCCTGTTCTCCGGCGTTTAAGACCTCGGGAAACTCCGTGGCGAGGTATGGTACGAAGAAAGCCTGGACGAAGAAGAGGCCTGCGAGCAGCGCCGTCCCCACGAAAGCGACGAGGAAGCCCGCAAGACCCAACCTGCCGGCGGCCTCCGACTGCCGGGCGTAGAGACCGACCAGCCCGCCCAGGAGCAGTATCGTGCCCAGCAGGAACAGCATCTGCTGGGCGACGAATGTACCCGTGGTCGCCGACTCGGCGTAGTCGCTGTAGCGGACGAGCAGTAGGCTCAGCGACTCCGCGATCATGAACAGCGTGCCTCCCGCCAGGGCCGCCAGCCCACCGTACCGGATGAGGGTCGAAGAAGACATAGCTCACCTCACCCTCACGGGTTCGGGAAGGGCCGTAGACGCTACGCTCGATCTGCCGCGCAGCGTCAGGACGACGCTGGCGAGGGCGACCCAGAGCAGGAAGAGCAGGAAGGCGGGGCCGAAGTCTGCGTCGAAGAACATGCCGTTGACCAGGCAGGCGGGCGCGGTGATCGCCGCCAGTAGTCCGAGCCAGAGGGGCAAGGCCCGCGTCTTCAGGGCTACCATGGCGACGGCGGCCATCATCACGCCGATCGGGAGCATGGTGATGATGTAGGCGAAATTTCCCATACTTTCAAGGGTCCGAGCTAGCTGTGGACTCAGCCCTCCCTGGCTAGCGGCGAAGGCGGGGATCACGCTGACGAGCTTGACCGTGAACTCCACCAGCCCCGCCCCGAAAGCGGTCGCCGAGAGCCAGCCATCCTCGCCTTCCGCCCGTCGCAGGAGGCTGTAAAGGTAGCCGAGGAATGGGATGAAGAGTAGCATCCCGATCAGCTCCATCGGGAGTCCCACCGTCTCGTTCCCAGACTCGTAGACGGAGTTTCCGACCAGGATGAGCACAACGTAAAGGATGCCGCACACGGCTCCCAGCCGGGGCAAGATCCGTCTTTCCATGATCGTCCACCTTTCTTCGCTTCGGTCGTCTCGCATCAAGATAAGAGAACTCGATGGTAACGTCGTCATCCCCGATCACGATTTTCGCGTAAGCCTCCAAGATGAGAAGATATGGCTCACCTTACCCTCGCGGGTTCGGGGGTGGCCGTCGCCGGCGCGTCCATCCTGCTGGCGCGCAGTGTCAGGACGACGCTCGTTAGTATCGTCCAGAGCAGGAAGAGCATGAAAGCCGGCCCGAACTCGGCGTTTAGGAACGCGCTGTTGACGAGCAGGGCGCAAGCGGTTACAGCACCCGCCCAGCCCAACCAGACAGGCAAGGCGCCTGTTCTGATGATGAGGGCGCTCGCCGCGGCGACCATGACGCCCAGAGGGGCAAGCGTGAGTATGAAGGAGGCGTTGTTCATGGCGATCAGTGCGCCTTCGGTCTGAGTACCAGCCTCAGCCCCCCGTGCGGCGATGTAAGGGGCGAAGCTCGCGAGCTTCACTGCGAGGGCGAGTAGGCCGGCGCCGAGGGCCGTTGCGGAGAGCCATCCGTCCTCGCCCTCCGCCCGTCGCAGAACGGCGAACAGGTAGCCTAGGAACGGGACGAACGAAATCAACCCAAAAAGCTCATACGGCACGACATCAGCCAGCGGGAGGCTTTCTCCGCCCAAGAGGAGCGCGACAAAGAGCATCCCGCTCGCCGCGCCCAGCCTAGACCCCATTCGTTTATCCATGAGTACCGCCTTTCCTCGCTTCGGTCGTCTCGCATCAAGATAAGAGAACCAAACGGTCGCGTCGTCATGCTGCGCAAGGATTTCCGGGTAAGCCTCCAGGATGACTCTCAAAGGGTGGGATCATCCTCCATAATGATGTGGCAGGGAAAGGCAAGAGATAGATTGCAGGGTATGAGTACAAAGACTCGCCAGCGCGTAAGGGCGTGGATCGGCCAACTCGTGGTTATTGCGTTGGGCGCTATGGCGCTCATCGACATCTGGGTGGTATTCCTACCCGACGGGATTCCCGGCCTGCGCCCGGTAAACACACTGATCTTCTTCTTGATCTGCCTGGCTCTCGTCTGGCGCCGCCGGGCGCCGGTGGCGGTGCTGTTCACCGTCATGGTTCTGGTCGGCGTCCAGGCTGTATTCTTCAACCTTTCCTTCCGAAACCCCGCCGAATTGCCTCCCTTCGAGAGTTTCCTCGCCATGCTCCTGTGTTTCTATTCGTTGGCCGCTTACGGTGAGGAGCGCCGCGCTGTCCTGGCCGGAGTGACTGCTGGCTTCTTGATCGTGGCGGTGGATATCCTTCGCCTCCGCGCGGGTGTGAGTACCGGGAACATAGTCCCTTCCTGGACTTTTTACGCGGCGGTCTGGTTTATTGGAAGGACGATACGTAAAGGCCGACTGCAAGCGGCGCGGCTCCAGGATCTTGCCGCCCAGCTCGAACTCGAACGCGAGGAGAAGACACGTACCGCCGTCGCCGAGGAGCGGTCCCGGATATCCCGTGAACTGCACGACGTGATCGCCCACAGCGTTAGCGTGATGGTCGTCCAGGCACAGGCCGCCCAGCGCCTGCTCGAAGGCGAACAGCGCGAAGCTCGTCAGGCTCTTGGCTCCATCGAGACCACCGGGCGACAGGCGCTCACGGAGATGCGGCGTCTTCTCGGCATCCTGCGCCGCACCGACGCGGAGCTCGCCTTGACTCCACAGCCCAGCCTCAAGTACCTGGAAGCCCTAATCAAGCAGGTGCGAGAAGCCGGTTTGCCCGCCGAGCTACATATCCAAGGCGAGTCCAAGCCGCTACCGCCCGGCGTGGACCTTTCCGCGTACCGGATCGTCCAGGAGGCGCTTACCAACTGCCTCAAGCACGCCGGACCATCCCACGCAAAGGTGAGAGTCCACTACGGGGAAGACGAGCTAGAACTGGAGATCTCCGACGACGGGGCCGGGAACGGCAAGGGAGAAGGCTCTGGACAGGGCTTGATCGGTATGCGCGAGCGCGTCACCCTCTACGGCGGCGTTCTCGAAAGCGGCAAACGCGACGGCGGCGGCTACCTGGTACGGGCCAGACTTCCACTAGACCCGGAGCAGCCATGAGCGTCCGCGTCGTGATCGCCGACGACCAGGAGCTGGTACGAACCGGCTTCCGGGCCATCCTCAACTCCGAACCGGACATCGAGGTGGTAGGAGAGGCCGGAGACGGCCGCCAGGCTATCGAAGCGGCAGGACGTTTCAGGCCCGACGTCGTGCTCATGGACATCCGCATGCCGGTCCTCGACGGGCTCGCGGCCACCCGCCACATCGTCACCGGCCCCGACAGCAAGCCGCGCGTCCTCATTCTCACGACCTTCGACCTGGACGAGTACGTCTACGAGGCGCTGCGCTCGGGGGCGAGCGGTTTCATGCTCAAGGACAACCCGGCCGACCAGCTAATCACGGCGATCCGGGTCGTCGCACAGGGTGAGGCATTGCTGGCACAGGAGATCGCACGCCGCCTCATAGCTGTGTTGGCCCGCGGCTCGC
>CALMWA010000362.1 GCA_937873125.1 uncultured Actinomycetes bacterium
GTGCAGCACCCGAAACGCGGACTTGGTCCAATCGCGGCGCCGATCACATCATCGACTACACCGTTGAGGACTTCACCCAGAAGGATCAGCGCTACGACTTCATCCTCGACAACGTGGCGAACCATTCGCTGTCCGACCTCCGGCGCGCGCTCACCCCGACGGGAACGCTCGTGCCGAACGGCGGAAGATTCGACAATCACTGGTTCGCAAGCGGCGGTCGCGTGATTCACGCGCACGTGTTGAACCGGTTCGTGAGCCACAGGCTGCGGCCGTTTCTCGTGTCGCCGAAGCTCGAGGACCTGGTCGCCCTCAAGGAACTGATCGAGGCCGGCAAGGTCACGCCGGTCATCGAGCGCACCTACCCGCTGAGCGAAACCCCCGAGGCGCTCGGTCATGTGGGAGGGGGACACGCTAGAGGAAAAGTCGTCATCACCGTGTGACGCCCTGCGACGGATCGGGTCAACACGACAACCAGGCAAACGAGAGAGCCGACATGCGCCTCTTGCACACTCGCGGCGCAAGTAACGCAATCGTCATCCCCCATCTCGAGGCCGGTGATCCGGTCCGTCTCGTCGTCGTGGGCGGTCAGCATGATGATCGGCAGCTTGCCGTTCCGGTGGAGCGTCCGCGTGACGAGGAGCCCCGGCAGCCCGAGGACGACGCGAGGTCCGATCGCGTATCACGCCTCAGTGGGTCGCGGGGTGTAGGTGCGGTAGATCGTCTGACAGACGTATTTTACGCGGCGACGATCAGGGCACATTCCCGAGCAGTGTATGAGCGTCAAACCTTCTGCAAGGCTTGCGGCGCCTATGTGTGACAGGGTTTATGTCCTACCTTGGACCATGCTCCGCAGATTCGGGTCGGTGAAGTCTTGTGCCACCATGAAGGCGCCCGCCTCGCGCAGTGCTTCCGGCTGCTGGGTGGAGGAGATCCCAACGGTCGGGACGCCGGCTCCCACGGCCGATGCGATACCGGAGGGCGAGTCCTCGAACGCGAGGGAGTCTTTGGGGGCGATGCCGAGCCTCTCGACCGCCACGCGATAGGGCGCCGGGTCCGGCTTTCCGGCCCCCACCTCGTCCGCGACGACCACGAGGTCGAAGTCGTCGTCGAGTCCCAGAGCGGCGAGGATGGCGATGACGTTCTTCTTCGGGGCGTTGGTGACGAGCGCTGTCTTCAAACCCCGCTCATTGGCCGACTCGATGAAGTCCACCAGGCCGGGGAGGGGTTCGAGGTCCACGGCACGCTCCCGGAAATCTTCCTCTTTCGCATCTGCGATGGACTGTATCTCCTCGGTGGTCAGGCTCGGGACGAGGTCCTTGGCGATTACGGCGTTGCTCCGGCCACTGATCCTGGCCCGGTAAAGCTCCTCGTCCACCTCGATTCCGTGCGGCTTCAACACGGCCGCCCAGGTCGGCAGGTGCAGCGAATCCGTCTCGGCGAGCGTACCATCGAGGTCGAAGAGTAGGGCCCGGTACACGCTGCTACCCGTAGTAGAGAACCATGTTGAGAGCCCGCGTCACGATGAGCAACCCCCCTATGTACAGAAGTATGAACAGGTGCCCGCGCTCCCGGCCTTTCCTTAGAGGACTGGTCTTGTACTCGGCCATCCCGAGCAGTATGCCGACGGCGCACAGACCCCAGACCCAGTAGAAGAGAAAGTACCGGGTCGTGTTGCCAGGGTCCGGGTTGAGCGACGCCCATCCGAAAGCGACCGTTACGAAGGCCGCCAGAGAGAGCGATAGCAAGAACAGAACTATGTTCGCCCGGCTCCGGCGCTTCCAGGCGAGCCAGTCGTTGACCACGGCAGCGACTCTCATGTACGCAATGTTAGCAGCCCGGCCGACGACTGCCGTGAGACCGCTCTCAACGAGCGTAGTACGAGCGAACGTCCTTCGCATCCTTACTGAGCGGGCAGCCTCAAGCGAAAGATGGCTCCGCCGCCGGGTTCGTCTCCCGCGGCGGCGTTCTCCGCGGAGAGTTCGCCGCCCTGAGCATGGGGATGATCGGGTCTTTGTTCAGCCTGTTCTTTATGGTGGCCCTCGTCGGCCTGATCCTGTTCGTCGCGTTGCGGATCTTCTCCGGACGCCAGGGCTTCGGCAGGACGAACTCGGCTGAGGACATACTACGTGAGCGCTTCGCCCGCGGCGAAGTCTCCGCCGAAGAGTACGAGCAGTCCATGCAGGTGCTGCGCGACAGCAATCCGCCCCACAAGAGCTACGAAGACTACATCCGGGAGGCCATGAGCCGGCTCAGACGGGACCGAAGCACGGATTCCTGACGGCGCGCAGGTCCCGCCCGACCTGACACCCCGAGTTCTCTGCGGCGGCCAGGGGGCCGGTTCACTGCACCGGGATCACCTCTCCGCCAGAAGCTTCCAACAGTTCGGCGGGACGGAGCCCGAAGACGACGTGCGTGTGACCCCCTGCGGCCCAGACCGCCTCCTGTCGCATGAGGTCCTCGTCCACGAACGTGAGATGCGGCTCGGCGTGCCCGAACGGGGGCACGCCGCCGATAGCGTATCCGGTCTTATCGCGCACGAAGGCCGCATCGGCCTTCTCGACCGGCTCGGAGACTAGTGCCGAAAGATACTCCTCGTTCACCCGGTTTGGGCCGCTGGCGAGGACCAGGATAGAACCTCCGCTCTCGCTACCCCGGAAGACTAGGGACTTGACGATCTGCTCCACCCGGCAACCCAGAGCCTCCGCGGCCTCCACCGCGCTCCGGGCGGTCTGCTCGAGCTCCACCATCTCTGCGGAGAGGCCGCGCTCCTCCAGCGCCTCCCGCACTCTCCGCACGCTCGCCCTATCCGCGTACGCCATCTCTCGACCTCCCTGCTCTCGGACACCCGCGCATTGTAGCGAGGCGCTACAATAACCGCCGTGCGACGACTCCTGGCCCTCACCTGCGCGATAGTTCTCGTTGACACGATCTTCTACGCTGCCCTCGTCCCGCTGGTGCCATACTTCAGGGACGAGTTCGGACTCTCCAAGTCCGCCGTCGGTATCTTGAGCGGAGCGTTCGGCGCCGGCGTCCTCGTGGGAGCGGTCCCCGGAGGCTACATGGCCTCCCGTCTCGGCATAAAGGTGACGGCGCTGGCCGGGCTCGTGCTCATGTCCGTCGCTACACTCGCATTCGGGCTCGCAGAGTCGGCGTGGGTGCTGGTGCTGGTCCGGTTCGCTGGAGGGTTCGGGAGCGCGCTCTCGTGGGTGGCGGCGTTTACGTGGCTCGTGCGGCGCGCTCCGGAGGATCGTCGGGGAGAGTTGATCGGGGTGATGCTCAGCGCCGCCGTCTTCGGGGCATTGCTCGGTCCCGTGCTCGGCAGCGTAGCAGCGGCGGTCGGCGTATTCCCCGCCTTCACCGCCGTCGCGGTGGCCGGACTTCTCATCGCGGTCTGGGCCGCTTTTGAGCCGGCTCCGGATCTCGTGGAGCAGCAATCCTTGCTCGGGGCGCTCCGAACGGTCTGGCAACCACGGCTCATGACCGGCCTCTGGTTCATCGCGCTCTCGCCCCTGATCTTCTCCGCCCTCGCCGTCCTCGTCCCCCTGGAACTGAACCGCCTCGGATGGGGCGCAGCTGCCGTCGGAGCCGTCTTCCTCACGAGCGCCGCCTTCGAGGCCGTCGTCCATCCCCTGCTCGGACGCTGGGCCGACCGAACCAGCTACCGCCCTCCAATACTGGCCGGACTCCTGATTTCCATCGGCATCCTCGCTGTCCTGCCGTTCGCGGGGAGCCCGTGGCTTCTGGCGGGCCTCGTCGTACTCGCCGCCGGGGCTTTCAACGCCACGCTCGTGCCGGGTACGGCACTCTTCTCTCGCGGGACGGAGAAGGCGGGGATGGACCAGGCGATAGCCTTCGCCATAACCAACTTCGCCTGGGCCACCGGCTATGCCGTCGGCGCGCCCCTGGGCGGCGCTCTCGCAGACCTCGGCGGCGACGCCCTCTCCTACCTCGTCCTCGCGGTGGTCTGCCTGCTGACGTTGCTCCTGCTGCGGAGGGCGGCCTGAAAGCCGGACAGCGGGCCACGACCCCGGCTCCGGAACCAACGCCTGCCGGCAACGAAGGTCCGGCGTCGATCTCCGGGCTGCGGTCGTTCGAGGTACTGGTCGTGGCGGCGAGTCTAGCGGCCCTGTTCGTTCTCGTGCTCCTGCGGGACTTCACGCACACCTTGCCCCTGATCCCCTTCGCGTGCGCCGCCGTCCTGTTCCTCGCTCCCGGCGCGTTGGTGGTCCGCTGGTTGGCGGCGGACCTCTTCCCCGGCGCAGCGCTCGTACCCGCGGCCTTCGCCTTGAGCGCCGGGCTCTTCGGCGTTCTGGGGGTTCCCGCCCTCATCTTGCACAAGAGCCTGGGGTTCTATCTGTGGACCTGCGGGATCGCGGTGGCGGCTTCGCTGATGATCGCGGTGGTTCGCGTCGCGCTGCGAATGCCGAAGACCGCAGAGAAGGCCGCGTCCGAATCGGACCCCTTCCGGTGGCTGTGGGTCCCGTTCCTGGCTCTCGCGGGAGTCTTGGCCCACACGGCGACGGTGGCGCGGGTGGACGGGGATACGTGGAACTACCTTGCGTGGACTCGCGAGTACCTGAACACCCGGCGGCTAGCCTTCTACGACCCGTACTTCGGGACGCCGGTGCCGGAGTTCTCGCGGGTGAAGATCAACGGCTGGATCCTGGAGCAGGCCGGACTCTCGCGCATTACGGGGATAGACCCGATCCCGCTGGTCATCGAATACCTCGGCCCGGCCCTCGTCATCGTCTCCCTGCTGGCCGTCTACGCGCTCGCCCGCCTCCTCTTCCAGAGCCGGGGCGCAGCCCTCATCACCGGCATCGTGTTCGCCCTGTTCTACCTGGCCTTCCTGCGTGCGTCGCAGTTCTCCATCGGCGGCGAGTTCCTGAGCCGCGCGGTCCAGGACAAGGACGTAACCCGCTTCGTCTTCTTGCCGATAGCGCTGTGTTTCGCCGCCGCGTTCCTCGAAAAGCGCCGGATCGCGCACCTCGCGATCTTCGGTTTCCTGTGCTGGTCGGTGGTGAGCGTGCATCCGGCAGGGCTGGCGATCATTGGTCTCTCGGCGGCCGGGCTCGGCCTCTTTCACGTCCTGGCCCATCCGCGCACCCCGCAAGCCTGGACGCGGGCAGTCGCGCTGGGGCTGGCGCTCCTCAGCGTTCTTTTGCTCCCTCTCCTGTACGTCGTCTTGACCGGCAAACCGCTCTCCTCCGCCCTGTACTCGGCGGACATCGGGGCCAGCGACCCGGCCGTGCTCGCCAACCAGGTCTTCGTCCAGGAGAGTTGGAAGCGAATCTTCGTGCTGCCGGACGGCTCGTACACGATGCACCCGTCCTTGATAAAAAATCCGGTAATCATCGCGGCTTACGTGCTGGGGATTCCGTTCCTTATCTGGCGTCTCAGGCGCTCGGTCGCCGCCCAGCTCTTACTCGGCGCGTTGTTCACCGCTACCGTCGTGTGCTACGTTCCACAGGTCGCCACATTCGTCGGAGACGAGATCGTCGCCCCCGGTCAACTCTACCGCCTCTCGTGGCCCATTCTCCTCGCCGCACCGGTCGTCCTGGGATGGGTGGCGTGGACGGCGATCCAATACGTTTCGGAGAAGCTGGATCTCCGTCCCGCCGCGTCAATGCTCCTGGCTCTAGCGCTGGTCCTCGCGCTCTCAGGCGCGGCCGCGCCGTCCGCGATAGCGGGGATAAGAGAGGTTCACGCCGAGAGAGATCCGCAGGGCGGCACCGGACGCCTGGACCCCATGTTCTGGTGGTTGCACGAGAACATAGACGAGCCGAGCGTGATACTCGCAACCGACAAAGCGAATGTCGCCATCCCGTCTTTCTCCGCGAACGCAAACGTCATCAGCTTCCGCGGGCAGCCGGTCCTGGACAACCTGCGCGCCCTGGAGCGGCTCGCCGGCCGGCCCATAAAGGTCCGTCAGGGCTCGCTGGACGTGCGGGCCTTCTACTCGGGACCGACCGTCGCGGAGGCGTACGAAATCCTGCGGCGCAACCGGGTGGACTACGTGATGGTCCAGTCCGGTGGCGCGCTCGACGGCCAGATGAAGCGCCGGCCGGGCTTCACCCGCCTCGATATTCCCAGCAAGCGGTACGCCCTCTTCGCCGTGAATCGCGCCGAACTGGGCGAATCGTGAGAACCATTCTACACCAGCCAGCCCGATGAACGTGCCGCCGGACATGATCCCGGATCTCCTCCGCGCCCTGTTGGCGGCAGTGCTCTTCGGCGTCCTGCCCGGCTGGTTCTGGACTGCGTGCCTGGGCGGACCACGCCGAAGCACGGACCTCGCACAGCGGCTCGCCTTCTCCACCGCGCTCTCGATGACCCTGATCCCCGCCGTAGCCCTCCCGATCATAAACCTCCTCGATACACGAGTAACGCTCACCGTCGCGGTCTTCTCAGCGCTGGTGGTGTTCTTCTCCGGTTTGGCGGCGTACCTATACTTCGGGGCTCAAGGAGAGGCCGGAGAGCGGGTTTCGCAGCCAGCCGCCGTTGGCGCTCCCGCGCTCGCCCTGATCTCGCTCGCCCTCGGACTCGTGCTCTGGGCAACTCTCTTCGGCGGCGCGGCCTACACGCTGACGACGGCGGGACTGGTAGCCCTGGCGGGTGCGGCGGCCTGGATCTCCCCCCGCAACCCCATCCCGGAGGAACCTGCTTCGGAGGAGCCCGGCCTTCTCGGACGCGCGGCTTGGGGTCTGTTGCTTGCGGCGGTGCTGGCGCTCGTGCTGGTGCGGGGGTATTCGGGGGTGGTGCTGCACGACTGGCCGTACCTGCGCGGCGGAGACCAGTTCAACCACGCGGTCATGGCGAACCAGATGCTCTCGGAGGGCAACTACGACCACTACCTCGTGTATCCGCCCGGTTTCCCCATCCTGAGCGCCGGCATCTCACTTTTGAGCGGCCTGGACCCGGTGGACCTCTACCCGGTGATGGCTCCGGCGCTCCTGATACTACCGGCGCTCGCCTGCTACGCGCTGGCGAAACGGCTCTGGGGATGGGAGTGCGGCGTGGCAGCGGCGGCTCTCTCCGGCATACTCCTCGCAGGGACCTACGCGAACATAGAACAGGCCCGCTACCCGAACCTCGTGGCGGCGCAGTTCCTGCTCGTCGTGGCGGTGGCCGCCCTGGTGGGGCTCTACCGCTCACCCTCGCCCCACGCCGTCCTGCTCTTCGGCATCCTCGGTTCCTCCGCGGTCCTGTACCACTCCGTCGGCACGTTCTACGCGGCGCTTCTCTTCGCGCTGGTCTCCGCCCTGGTCCTGCCGTACCTGCTACTCCGCCACCGAAGGACGGGTGTCGCGCTGCTGGCCTCGCTCGCGCTCCTGGGAGTCTTCTCGGTCGCTTTCGCCTGGGATACCTACGACCTCCCAAACCTCATCGGCGGGCTAGTGAGCGGCTCGGAGACCGGGGCGGGCGGAGAAGCGGTCTCAATCGTCATCGGCACTCAGCCGCCGCTCAAACTGTCCGGGCTGCCGGAGAGAGTCTCGCCGCCTGTCCTGTGGCTCGGGCTGCTGGGCTTATTACTGCTGCTCGTGCCGCGACGAAATGGAGATAGCGGCTACGGGCTGGCGGAACGGGCGACGCTGCTGTTGTGGAGCGCGGTCCTGTTCGTCGGCAGCCGCACCGCTCTGAGCGGTTTCCCGCAGCGCTTCGAGCGGGATCTCGGCATGCCGCTGGCCGTCCTGGCGGCGCTCGCGCTCGTCGTCATCCTGCGCTCCGTGATGTCGAATCTTCCGGCGATCCGGCAACCGAGGGCGTTGGCGACGCTCGCGCTGGGTGTCGTGGCGGCCGGGATCTCACTCTCCCTCGTCGGAGTGTGGGGTGTGCGGGGAATCGAGGACGCCGCAAAACCTGTTGGGGGACTTCTTACGCCGGATCTCGTCCAGGCGGGTAAATGGCTCGACGACCACGACACGGATGGGAAGATCGTCACTACTCCGTCATTTGGCAGTATCACAAACCGCGGGATGCTAGCCCTGAGCGGCTACGACGGGCTACAGTCCTTCGCGGAGAAAAGGATCAAAACTCCCCGGTCCCTGCCGACCGGCGGGAGGGGCGAGATCGAGGACGCCGGCTGGCT
>CALMWA010000363.1 GCA_937873125.1 uncultured Actinomycetes bacterium
TTCGCTTCCTCGGAGGTGATAAAGGAGATCACGCTGCGCCCCAGGCCGTTCGCAGTCCTCCCGGACGTGAGACTGCTGGTCGGCCCGCCCCACTCCTACGCCTTCCCCTCGGGCCACACCACGAGCGCGTTCGCCGCCGCGAGCGGCGCGGTGCTCGCCGCGAGAAGGTTTCTGGGCAAGGTGCCGATCTGGGGCTGGGGGATGCTAGCACTCGCTGCGTCCATAGCCTACTCACGGCTCTACGTCGGGGTACACTGGCCGACCGACGTGGCGGCGGGTGTGTTTCTCGGTCTGGCGAGCGGTTGGGCGGGCGCCCGGCTCGCGTTCCGGCGGTGGAGGAAGTCCTCTACCGAGAGCCTGGAGTCCGAGGCGAGGCCGGTGGCGATGCCGCGAGCGGCGAGCGGAACGCTTAGAGAAGTAGAATACGGAGAGGTGATGCAGAGATGAAGCCGGGGACACGCATACTCGTAGTGGAGGACGATACGTCCATCGCCCGCATGGTCGAGCTGGAGCTTGAGCACCGCAACTTCAGCGTGCGCTGCGCCTACGATGGCCCTTCGGGGCTTGAACAAGTCTCCGAGTACCGGCCGGAGTTGGTGGTGCTGGACATCATGCTGCCGACGATGGATGGCGTGGGAGTTCTAAACAGGGTCCGCAAGGAGGGCAACAAGGTGCCGGTCATCATGCTGACGGCTCGCGACACAATTCTGGACAAGGTCCACAGCCTGGACCACGGAGCCGACGACTACCTGACCAAGCCCTTCGACATCGAGGAGCTTCTGGCGCGCATCCGGGCACTCTTGCGGCGCTCCGATGGCGAGGAGGTGCTGCGCTTCTCCGACCTGGAGGTAAACACGGCAACGCGCGAGGTACGGCGGGGCGAGAGGAAGATAGACCTCACGGCCCGCGAGTACGAGCTCCTGGAGTTCATGGCGAAGAACCCCCGACGGGTCCTCGGCAGGGACTTCCTCCTCTCCCGGGTGTGGGATCAGGAGTATGGGATCGCGACGAACGTCGTGGACGTGTACGTCGGCTACCTGAGGAAGAAGGTGGACGCCGAGGGTGAGACGAGACTGATCCAAACCGTCCGGGGAGCCGGGTACGCGCTCAGGGAGGGCTAGGCGCGCTTTGTCGATCCGGTGGCGCCTGACGCTCTTCAACGCGCTGGCTATCGGCTTGATTCTGCTGGTGCTCGGGCTCGTTCTTTTCTTCCTCTTGAGAAGCGCGCTGCTGTCGGACGTGGAGAACACCGTCCAGAGCCGGGCGGTCACGGCGGCCCGCACCATCGAGTCCGGGGACGCTCTGAGCCAGGATGATACTGAGCAGCTCACCCTAGACGGCGTCTTCGTGATCGTGCGCGACGGCCGGGGAGAAGTCCTTACGCAAACGGTGAGCCTTCCCCAGGATGGAGAGGACGGTGAAGGTGTTTGGCGCCGGGCGCTGAAGACCGGAGAACCCGCCTCCGGAACGGCGGAGCTCTCCAGGAAAGAAGGCGAGGACTACCTCTACGCCGTGCCGGTGAACCCGCCGGACGGCTCGCCGACGGGTCTGGCACAGGTGGTAGAGGCCGGAAAGTCCTACGGGAACGCCGAGGAGACCCTGGAGGTCTTCGGGACGGTGCTAGCTATAGGGATCGGCACGGCGTTCCTGCTCTCGCTCCTTGGAGCGTACTTCCTGGCGCGAACCGCACTGAGGCCGGTGGACGCGGTGGTAAGCTCGGCGCGCGAGATCACCGAGAGCGACCTCAGCCGCCGCCTCCCCGTTGCGAACCCGAAGGATGAGATCGGGCGCCTCGCCGCCACCTTCAACGCTCTGCTATCCCGCCTCGAAGCCGCCTTCGCGCGCCGCGAGGAGGCGCTGGTCCGCCAGCGTCGCTTCGCCGCCGACGCGAGCCACGAGCTACGCACACCGCTCACCTCGATCCGAGGCTACACGAGGATGCTCAAGGGGTGGGCGATGGATGACCCACGGACGGCCCGCGAGAGCGTAGCCGCCATCGACCGGGAGTCCGAACGAATGCAGGACCTCGTTGAGGCGCTCCTCGCCCTCACCCGCGGCGACGAGGGCGCGCCGCTCGACGTTGGACGCCACGACCTCGCGGAAGTCGCGGCGGAGGCCGTGGAGGCCGCTAGGACCGCCGCAAGCGGCAAGGTCTCCGTGGAATATGCCGGTGGAACGGAGGTCGAGGCGACCTTCGACCGGGACCGGGTACGGCAGGTGGCCTCTATCCTGCTGGACAACGCCGTGAAGTACACGCCCGAGGGCGGTAGCGTCGAAGTGCGGGTCGGGGAGGAAGAGAGCCGGGCCATACTGGAAGTCTCGGACACCGGCGCCGGTATCGCCGAGGATCAGTTGCAGCTCGTCTTCGAGAGATTCCACCGGGCCGATCCGTCACGCACGGAGGGCGGGGCGGGGCTCGGGCTCTCGATAGCCCGCCAGATCGCCGAGTCGCACGGGGGCACTATCGAGGTAGATAGTGAGCAAGGTAAAGGCTCCACCTTCACCCTGCTAATACCCCGAGGGGATGGTGTTCCCTAGTGCTTTTAGGCTGCGATGGTTCATGAAGAGTCTGGCTCGTCAAAGATTGTGACACGGCAGGTTGCAGACGCCG
>CALMWA010000364.1 GCA_937873125.1 uncultured Actinomycetes bacterium
GCTCGCAAGAGAAGAAGGGATATTCGATGAAAGCAGCCTCTCTCAAGTCCGAGATCGAAACTCTAACGAACTCCGACTTGCCGGATGAAGAAGTGCTGGACGGCGTCGTGAGGCTCGTACACGAGGCGCATCCGGCATGGGATTGGAGCGGCATCTATCTGATGGTGGACGGCGCGCTCGTCATCGGGCCGTTCGCCGGAGCGGATGAGGCACCGGAGCACTCGCGCATAGAGGTCGGTGACGGAGTGTGCGGTACGGCGGTCGCCGAGGAGCGCAATCAGATCGTCGAGGACGTGCGTGAGCTGGACAACTATCTGGCCTGCTCGCTGCACACCCGCTCCGAGCTCGTCGTTCTGATCCGGTACGAAGGCGACATCGTCGGCCAGTTCGACATCGACTCCGACACCGTCGGGGCGTTCACCAAAGAGGACGAGGCTCTGCTCGAAGAGGTAGCTGCTCTTGTAGCGCCGCGCGTTGCCGCTCTGGCCGCCTCTCGCGGGAGCGCCGGCTAGGACTTCGCCCTTATCCGCTTCAACGCCTGCCGCATTTCGGGCGGCAGTGCGGTAGCCTTGCAGGATTCGCGCTCGACGTAGACGTGGACGAAGTGGCCCTGGGCCGCGGCGGTCTCCTCATCGTTGCGGAAGAGGCCGACCTCGTACCGGACGCTGCTATTACCGAGCCGGGCGACGCGCAGACCGGCGTGGACGGTGTCCGGGAACGTGATCGGCTCGAAATACCGGCACTGCGTCTCGACGACGAGCCCGATGACCGGGCTACGCTCTATGTGCAAAACATCGGAGCGGATCAGGTACTCGTTCACCACTGTGTCTAAACCACTGTGTCTAAATATGAGTATATGAGTAGTAGCCGACGTTGTTGACGTGACCATATACGTCGTTGTCCATCCAGCGCGTCGGTATCTGCTGGAAGTGCGGAAACCGGCTCCGAGTCTCGGGCGCTTCCCTTGTCACCAGCCGCTCTCTCGCGTCTCCCATTTATCCTCTCACCTCCGACAAATTCAGGCGGTCAGTTTGACACAGGTTTCGGGAGAGTGGATAGTAACTACTCTCGCAAAGAGATTAAAGAAAGGAGTATGAGAAGGGGAAGCGCATCAGGAGCCAGTCGGTAGTTTTTGTTGAGCGGGAAAGAAAAAGGAGGCGATCACTTAATGGATCTCTCGAAGATTCTTGAATTTCCGATCAAGGAGCATTTCGCGCAGCCGAGGGCTCTCATGGGCGCGGGCGCCCATGAGAGCGCCGGACCCGAGGCCAAGGAGATGGGCCTCAAGCACGTGCTCTTCGTCACCTCGGGGCTGAAGGGCACCGGGATCATCGACGAGTGCAAGACGAACTTCGAGAACGCGGGCGTCTCGGTCACGGTCTACGATAAAGTCGAAACGAACCCGAAGGACTATAACGTCATGGACGCCTACAAGGCGTTCACCGAGGCCGAGTGTGACGGCTTCGTCTCAATCGGCGGCGGCTCCTCGCACGACACGACCAAGGGCGCACGGGTGGTCGCGGCCCACGACGGGCGCAACACCAACGAGTTCCAGGGCCTTAACATGTCCGAGAAACTCGACAACCCGGCGCACATCGCGATCAACACCACGGTCGGGACGGGCTCCGAGACGACGCCGGCCTATGTCATCACGGACACGACCTCGCCGAAGGCACCGCACAAGTGGGTGGGCTTCGACCGGGCCTCAACCACGACGCTGGCGATCAACGACCCGGTGCTGATCAACGAGTGGCACGTCGTCTGCCGCGCGCAGCACGTGCAGGAGGGCAAGCCGTTCGCCGCGCGGCTGCTGGACGAGGACATCGTGCTATGGCGCGTCGACGACCAGTTGATGGCGTGGCAGGATTTGTGTATCCACCGGGGGACGAAGCTTTCGCTCGGCAAGGTGGAGGACGGCACGCTGACCTGCCCGTATCACGGCTGGGTCTACAACAGCGACGCGAAATGCGTGCTCATGCCCGCGCACCCGGAACAGAAGCCGCCGGAACGCGCACGGGTGAAGCAGTATAAGGCACAGGAACGCTATGGCTGGGTCTGGGTGTCGCTCGGTGAACCGGCGCATGACCTGCCCGACACGGTAGGCGGGTTCCCCGGCCTCACGAATGAAGGTCGCCAGCCGCTCCCGCGCGGTCGCGAGCTCGGAGTTGTCCGCCCGGATGGCCGTGGAGACGACGACGGTGTCGGCGTCGCCGAGGTGCGCCGGGTCGTGCCCGACCTCGACCCGCGCGCCGAGGGCGCGCAGCGCCAGCAGCGTCGGGGTGTCGCGGCGGTCGCTGCCCGAGACCCGCACGCCACGGGCCAGCAGGATCCGGGCGATGCCGCTCATGCCGGCGCCGCCGATGCCGATGAAGTGGACCGCGCCGAGCTCCTCGGGGGACGGCACGGGGTCCGTCCAGGCCGCCACGTCAGCGGCGCTCACTGCTCGCCACCTCCAGCACGATGTCGGCCAGCCGCTCGTCGGCGTCCGGTACCCCCGCGTCGGCGGCGTGCCGGGCGTACCCGGCCAGCGCCGCGGGATCGGTGAGCAGCGGCAGCAGCTGCGCCTCGATCCAGGCGGGCCCGAGGTCGGCGTCCTCCACCAGCAGCCCGCCCCCGGCGTGGACGACGGGCAGGGCGTTGCGCCGCTGCTCGCCGTTGCCGATGGGCAGCGGCACGAAGGCCGCGGGCAGTCCCACGGCCGAGAGCTCGGCCACGGTCACCGCACCGGCCCGGCACAGGGCGAGGTCGGCGGCGGCGTAGGCGAGGTCCATGCGTTCCAGATAGTCCACGACGACG